>JAGVNX010000003.1 GCA_020053055.1 Candidatus Iainarchaeum sp. | reverse complement strand
ATTACCTTTACATAAGTTCCAACTTGCGCCGCCGTGGAAATGATAAAGTGGTTTTTGGGTTCTTGTCTCAAAAAGTTTTTCAATTAACCCCTTTGTTTGTTCCAAAAACTCTTTATCGCCGCTTGTTATAAAAAATTTGTAGTCAAAATTATTTTTCCTATAACAAACTGGCAGAGACCCGTCGCCCAATATTAAGCCTATCAGATAAGCAGTATCGCTATCGATCGCTTTGGGAATCTTTACAACATCCCCTGTAGTGCTTGCAATAAACTCTGTTTTGCCAAATATTGCGGTTACTTCTTTTTCAAAGCCGAATTGTCTAAGCACCTCAATCGCAACAAGAGGAATAGAAGCTCTTCCAATCATCCAATCTTTAATTGCACAATATTTCATTTTGTAAGGTATTGCTTCCATCCAAGCATAGCCCCATTTTTTGCCAAACTTTTTTTTCATAGAATCCCTAATGCCCCAGATTATTTCAAGTATTTGTTTTGCTTTTTCATTTTTTTTATCAGGGTTTTTGCAGAATTGCGGCAAAATAGTGTAGACTCTCAAACAATGGCGAAGAGTCTTGTCTTCTTCTGGAACATGCAATTTCAGCAAGTCAATTTTCATACAACTCCCGCAATATTGGACTTCTTTAGCATAAGCTGTTTTTGAGTCCAAGTTTCCGCTATTCATAAGAACCCCTTTGCAATTCCAAAACCAAGAAGAAAACCAGCGAAATATTTTGTAAGTTCAAGTGCTTCTTTTTTGAATCCGTAAGCATCCAAAAGAATGAGGATTAGCAAGCCGAAAAGGCTTGCTAAAACATAAAGCAAAAGAGAAGAAGTCATTCAAAATCACTTCCACAAAATTTGTTGAGAATCCAGGCTTCTCTTTCATCCAGATCTTCCGGATTGCTGGCAGCAATCCTTTTTGCTATTTTTATCTCTTCCAGTGTTGGAAGAGGAAACTGGAATTTTTCTTCAAAATTCATTTGCAACACCTCCAATTTAAAAAAGAATTTTTTCGTGGACGTCTTGCGAATTTTGGAGGCATTAAACCCTTTGCCCTTCAACAGAAGGCAAAGGTTTAAGCCGAGAAAATTCGAGTCCTAAGAAAAAATTCGGTTAATTGGAGGTGGCGAGAATTTGAAAAAAGAAGTGCGTTCGGGGGTTCGAATCCTCCTCCCTGCATACAAAAAAAAATTTTTTTAAAATTAAATTCTTCTCAAGCGCTGTTTCTGGCGGCTTGGCACTGAAAAAAAGCCCCCTGGTTTTAGCCTTGAATTTACTGGAAGACTTGCTCTTGGGCCAATTCTGTGTGCAATGGGCGTTCTGACAGGCATTCTTTGCATGCTGCTTCTTGGCAATTCTGGATTTTGGCCAACAGGCCTTCGAGCCTGCATTATCCAACCCTTGCGCGCCAGTGAAGCAAACCTGTGTTGGCGCATTAGAGCCCCGCCAAAAGCCCTGGCGCCTGCGCCTATTCCCTGCCTTGGCATCTGCCGTTCTTGCTCCTTTGGAAAAATCAATCGCATCAAAGGGCCAAACAAGTCAAAAATCCAGCCAAAAATTCTATTAAAATCCATAAAAACCAGCATAAACTAATGGGAATTCCGAGAATTTAATTGTTTTGCCTGAAAAAACAAGGTTTTTAAAAACAACCAACGAAGATTATTTTGGTTGACAACATGAGAAGGAATTTACTTCACAAACAGCAATAATTCCTCTAATTCTAGAGATTTAATTAGATATAAGAACATTTTGAATTCCATTAATCCTTATTCAGCAGATTCAAAAAATGGCTGCGATGGTGCAGTGGTTAGCATGAAGGCCTGTGGGAACTTTTCTTTCGAAAAGAAAAGTTCATTAAAGAAAGGATTTTTGCAAGGCAAAAATCAAAAAAAGTTGCAGTTAGCCTTCGAGCCGGGTTCGAGTCCCGGTCGCGGCCCTAAGCCTTTTCTCTTTTTTCTAAAAAGAGAAAAGTCTCCAGTCGTTCCAAAAGAGAAAAACATGAATTATGGAATAAAGTGATTTAACATGAAATTTCAAACAGTAAGAGGAATGAGGGATTTTTTGCCGGAACAGGCAAGAAAAAAACAGGCAATAGAAGATTTAATCCGCAGAGAATTTGAAGCCTATGGCTTTGAACCATTGGAAACACCCATTGTTGAAGACTTTGCATTGCTCGCAGCAAAGGGAAGCGCAGGAGAAGCAATAAAAGAAGAAATTTATTATTTCAAAGACAAATCCGAAAGAGAATTGGGATTAAGGTTTGACCTGACAGTGCCACTGGCACGCATTGTTGCAAACAATCCCCAACTTGCAAAACCGTTCAAAAGATACCAGATTGAAAAAGTTTACAGATATGACAGGCCAGGAGCAAAACGTTACAGGGAATTCACACAAGCAGATGCTGATGTTATTGGCAGCAATTCAATTTTGGCTGATTTTGAATGCATTGCACTTGCATGCAAAATAATGAAAAAACTGGAATTAAACTTTTACATAAAAATTTCAAATAAAGGCCTGCTGGAACAAATCGGCCTGGCCTGTGAAATTGAAAAAGAAAAATTGGACAATTGCTTCAGAAGCATTGACAAGCTTGAAAAAATAGGCAACAGCGAAGTCTGCAAAGAGCTGGAAGAAAAAGGAATCTGCACAAAAATTTTAGACCTTATTAGAGAAAATGATTTGAAAAAAATTGAAAAAATTGTAAAAGATAAAAAAGGATTCAATGAATTAAAAGAACTGCTTGATTACTGCGAACAAGCAGCTTTGCAAAAATTTGTAAAATTCGATTCCAGCCTTGCACGCGGCCTCGAATATTATACTGGAAACATTTTTGAAGTTTCATGCGAAGGAATAAGCGTTGGCGGCGGAGGAAGATACGACAAATTAATCGAAACTTACGGCGGGCCAGCAACGCCCGCAGTAGGAATCAGCTTTGGAATAGACAGGCTGGTTGATTCTCTTGAAGGAAAAGAAATCTGCAGGCAAAAAACACAATTATTGATTATTCCAATTGGCTCGGAAGCGGCAAAAAAAAGCCTCTGCATTGCAGGAGAACTGCGCAGCCTTGGATTGAATGTTGAAAACGATTTGATGCAAAGAAACCTTGCAAAAAACATGGATTACGCAAACAAAAAAAAGATTCCCTTTGTTGCAATAATCGGCGAGAATGAGCTGAAACAGGGAGAACTGATTCTGAAAAATATGCAAAGCGGAAAACAGGAAAAAATCAAGTTAAAAGAGTTGAACAAACTTGCTGAAAAAACCAAGGCGTAATGCGCCAAACGTTCAATATCAAAGAAAATTGACTGCTGAAACAATTAGGCGGGCAAGGCGAATAGATAAAAGATCACGAAAACCCGGAACTGGAACCCCTTGGCTTTTTACAGGAACCAGCTTGCAAAATGTGCAGAAAAACCTTGGGTTTAATTTAAAAGAAATTATCCAAAGAATAGGATAGGGGGTTTTGTCCCCCTATGACCTCCTTGCGCCTCGCTCCCCCGCCAACCCCTGCGCCTGTTGGCTTGGGGTTGTCGTACCCGAGCTCGGCGCCTGCTCTGTATTGTAATTTGTGATGTTCAT
>JAGVNX010000054.1 GCA_020053055.1 Candidatus Iainarchaeum sp. | reverse complement strand
GATACAAACAGGCCTGATTTGCTTTCAACAGAGGGAATTGCCCGCGAAATAAGAAGCCATTATACAAAGGAAACAGGGGTTCCAAAATACAGGGTAAAAAATTCCGGGGTTTCGCTTATTGTTGACAAGAGTGTTGAAAAAATAAGGCCTTGCATTGCAGCCGCAATTTTAAAAAAAGTGAAAGTAACAGAAGAATTCCTTGTGCAAATGATTCAATTGCAGGAAAAAGTTTGCCTGACTTTTGGAAGAAAAAGAAAAGAAGCAGCAATAGGATTGTATGACTGGTCAAAGCTGAAAGCGCCAATGCATTACAAGGCATTCAAGCCAAAAGATTTGAAATTTATTCCGCTTGATTACAAGGTTGAAATGGATTTGGAAGAAATTTTAATTGAACATCCAAAAGGAAAGGAATATGCGCTTCTCCTTAAAGGATTTGAAAAATACCCTGTTGTGATTGATGATGCCGGAGTTGTCGCTTCAATGCCGCCGATTATTAATTCCCAGGTTACAGGAAAAGTTGATGAAACAACAAAGGAGCTTCTCGTTGAAGTGACTGGCCAAAAGCAGGAAACAGTGAATACTGCCTTGAATGTAATGGTTTCTGCGCTTGCTGAAAGGGGCTTTGAGGTTTACAGCGTGAAAATAAAATACCCAAGCAAAACAATTGTAACCCCAAATTTTAAGCCGAAAAAAATTTTTGTAAAAATGGACAGCATAAAAAAATTATCAGGCTTGGAATTTACTGAAAAACAGGTTATTGGACTGCTTGAAAAAGCGCATTATAATGCAAAGAAAAAAAAGGGTTTTTTTGCCTGTGAATACCCTGCTTACAGGCAGGATGTGCTGCACGAAGTTGATGCAATTGAAGACATAATAATAAGCGCGAGCTATAACAAAATAAAGCCTTTGCCTGTTGAACTGCCCTGCATTGGCTCTGAAAGCAGGCAGGCAAGAATAATTGACGCGGCAAGGGAAGTTTGCATTGGCCTTGGCCTGCAGGAAGTGCTTGGCTTTGCAATAACAAGCATTGAAAAGCAGGAAAAAAAAATGCTGCTTTTCAAAAAGGAGTTTGTGCAGATTGCAAACCCTGTTTCAAGCAATTTTGAAGTGTTCAGGCAAAGCATTTTGCCGGAATTGCTTGGTTTTTTTGGAAAAAACAAGAATTGTGAATATCCCCAAAAAATTTTTGAAATCGGAAAATGCTTTGAAATAGATGAAAAGCTTGAAACAAAAACAAGGGAGCCGATAAAACTGTGCATTGCAATAAGCGGAAAAGAAGCGGAATTCACTGCAATAAAATCAATGCTTGACTATGCCTGCAATAACCTGAATTTGGAGTATGAATTAAAAGAATCAAGCCTGCCTTTTTTGGAAACCGGAAAACAGGGGCAGGTTTTTATTGGGGGCAAAAAAGGGTTAAGCGAAGCCGATTTCCCAAGGCTTTCGAAAGCGAATGAAATGAGCATTTCGAAAGGCTTTGTTGGAGAAGTTAATAAAAAAGTTTTGCAGAACTTTGGATTGGAAATGCCGACTGCCTGCCTTGAAATTGAAATTTGAAAATTATGAAAAAAATTGGTTTGTCAGAATAATCTTGTTTGTTTTGGGTTTTCTTCGGGAATTTTTTTTGCCTGTTCTTCCGGGTTTTCTTCGCTGTTTGGCGCTGCAGCGCGGATTTTTTCAAGTTCTTTTTCTTCAAGAGCCTGAAGCGGTTTTCTCCTCAGGGCAAATTCTTGTTTTTTTATTTCAAGGGCTTTTTCAAATATTTTTTGGACTTTTTTTGTCTCAGGCTTTGTGTTTAAAAGAAAGGCTATTTCTTTTTCGTCAAAATCAAATGTTGCGGAAAAATTTTCCGGGTTTTTTTCAAAAAAAATTTTGAAAAAAACCAGGTCATTGGAAACAAATTCTTTTGAGCCTGAGTGGGTTTGCTTGCCTGTTTTTTCCCCAATGCTTTTTTTTAACGCCCTTGTTCCCTTGTTGGCGCTTAATTTTTTCAAAATTCCCGGGAACTGGTATTGAACCCAGCCGTGGTAATCGTTTGCCCTGCTTAAGGCGACTCCTGCAGCCATTAGTTCCGAACTGTATTTTTTGAATCCATAATGCTGCCTGTTCATAATCCTTCCTTCAAAAATATCGCTTCTTGAAAGCATGTTGAAGGCATTCGCAATGTCAATGCTTTGAGTGAAATGCCTTGGAATGTTTTCTTCAATCCATTTTCCCAAAAGGTCTTCTGAAATTTCGCTTTTGAACCTTGCTTCCCTTGCTTCTGCAATTGTTTTTGCCTTGAAAATTTTTTCAATTATTTTGAAAACATTTTCCTGCCTTGGCCTGAACCCGAGGCTTGTTATTGTTTTTTTATCAATGCCTTCTGCAGAAAGCGCTTGAATGTCAAGCAATGCAGACCTGAAGTCTCCTGCACAGGCTTTTGCAAGCTCTTTTACTGCTTCTTCTTCAAAAGGAATTTTTTCAATTTCACAAATTTCCCTCAAGCGTTTTGCAATGCTTAAATAATTTATTTTGTTGAATTCCAGCAGTTCGCATTCTGCTCTTATGGGCGCAATTTTTTGGTTGCCATAAATGTCATTGGCAGTTAAAATAACAGGGTTTGAAGCTTCGCGGAGAATCTTTGTTATTGCGCCTGCTCCACCCCTGTCCTGTGCCTGAAGGCCGTCAGCTTCATCCAGCAGAACAAGCCTTTGTTTTCCAAAAAAAGAGGCATTCTGCACTGCAGCGCCAACGTTTTTTTCAATTATTTCTTTTGACCTGAAATCACTGGCATTCAATTCAAACAATTGCCAGCCAAAAAATTTTGCGGTTAGCAGTGCAAGGCAGGTTTTTCCTGTTCCGGGAGAACCGTAAAAAAGCAGGGGTTTTTGCTTTTTGCCATTGCACCAGGCAGCGCCCCAATCCTGCACTCTTTGGGCAATGCCCGCATTTCCAATAAATTCCCCGAAATGGACCGGAAAAAATTTTTCAGTGAACAGCTGCGCTTCGTGCTTTTGCATTAAAAAGCATTGCAATGAAACAAATTAAACCTTAACCAAAGCGAAAAAGCCAGGAAAAACCCAGGCCTGCTGAGCAAGCAGAAAGAAATTTTTGGCTTGTGTTATTTTGGGCCGGGTCCGAACCCAACTCTTGTGTGCACCCAAAATACACAAGAGAATCTGTTATTTTCTTAGATACACCCTTAAGTGTAATTTTGCCCTTAACCCTGTGCCTGGCACAATCCTTTTTGCACCAGCTTTACGCATTTTTCTTGCAGGATAAGTTGTAGTCCTGCCCACTCCAATTATGCCGATTTTTTTTGCATTTTCCATTTCGCCTGTGCTGTCCCCAAAATAAACAAAATGCTTTCCATAATCCTCGTGCTTAATGCCAAATCTTTCTGCTAATTGACGAACATGCCTCACTACTTTGTGTTCCGCATGGCTCGCCTCAACATCACTTCCAAGAACACCATCAAAACTATTTCTTAATCCCACAGTATCAACAAGCCTGTCGGCAACCCATTGTGGGTTATCTGTGCTCAAAAATAAT
The DNA here is from genome assembly GCA_020053055.1 of Candidatus Iainarchaeum sp. Taxonomy (GTDB): domain Archaea; phylum Iainarchaeota; class Iainarchaeia; order Iainarchaeales; genus JAGVNX01. The sequence goes on along the minus strand of JAGVNX010000054.1, from coordinate 10,286 downwards.
TTCCAACCTGCCTTGCGCAGCCTTCCAAGCTCTTGCGGAATCTCTTTGAATGGCTTAATTTTCAGCGTTACAAATTTTGTCCAGATTGAATGCCCTAAAGATAGGCCCTCCTCTCTGGAATGCTCTCTACCATCCACAAGATTCAAAGCCAGCCTAGCCTGTTCCTCTATGGGAATGCCGCGGGTTTTCATATAATGTTTAATCAATGCAACTCTGCTTGCTTGGGGATGTGCTTTTATAATTTCATCTGCAAAAACTTCTGACAAAGCCTCCATGCTTGGAGCTACTGTTCCATGAAAATCAACCAAAAGAATCTTTGGGTCTGAAACCTTGACCTTAAAAACCATAATGCTCGCTTCCTCAGAGTTTGCCTTACTCCAACAGCCATTTCCACAGGGGAATGTACTGAATTGTTTTGTTTTCGTGTTTTTCTATTTTTTCTGTGTCGTAGGTTATTATTTGGCCTTTTTTTAGCTTGAACTCGTTTAATGCGGATAACAAGCCGGCTATTTCGCGCTGATTTGTTTTTTCGTTTGACAAATCAGCACAAACCTGAATTGCTTGAACAGGCTGGTTTTTTTCAACAATCAAAAAATCAATTTCCTTTTTGTTTGCGTCCTTCCAATAAAAAACATTTTTCTTGCGCCTTAACAATTCAACAAAAACTAGGTTTTCAAATAATCTGCCTTTATCCTCAGAAAACTTGAAACCCATTTTGTTAATCATTCCGGTGTCAATGCAATAAATTTTTTTTGGAGCCATTTCTTGCCGTTTCAAAGAATAAAAAAAACGATTCAATTCAACAAGCAAAAAACAATTAGTCAAATAATAAACAAAAGATTTTACAGTATTGGAACTGCCCAAATTAAACTGTTTCTTCAAAGAATTATACGAAAAGTCTTTGCTCGAATTAGAAACTAAATACAAAGCCAAATCCTTGAAAGTCTTTTCATCTTTTATCTTATACCTAACCAAAATATCCTTGTTTATAACATCTTCATAAATCTTTTCCAAAACATCCATATTGCCATACACTAAAACCTCTGGAAACCCGCCCTTGGCAATAAATTCATCCAACGCTTTTAACACAACAGCTTTTTCCTTAGTAGAGCCAACAGTACGATTAATGCCTTTAAAACCCAAAAACTCTTTGAAAGAAAAAGGAAACAAAACAAAATCCAAATGCCTCCCAGTCAAGAAAGTAGAAATTTCCTTGCTCAACAATTCAGAATTAGACCCAGTAATAAAAAACTTGCAGCCATTCTCATAAAGCCTGTTAACAAACTTGTTCCAGCCCGGCTTTCCCTGAATCTCATCAAAAAAGAAAGTTTTTTTTTCACCAAACTTTTTAATAAAAATCTCATGCAAAACCTGAAAATCCTTGGCTTCAAAATCATTCAAGCGCTCATCAGCAAAATTCAAATAATAAAAAGCATTTGGGAAAAATTTTTCCATAATTTGAAAAAGCAAAGTGGACTTTCCGCAACGCCTATGCCCCATAACAACAATATTACTTTTATGTGCAACAAAATCAGACAATTCAAGCAAAGCACTCCTCGAAAAGCCCTTATCCTTGGCTTTCAAAGAATCAAACTGGTCAGAAACAACAAACTCCAAAAAAGACCTGTCCACGAATACCACTAACCAAATAATAGACAAAAAGCTTTTTAAAGCTTCTCAATGCCATTGAGAATAAAAGCCACTTAGTTGTCATTGGCAATGAAAACCATTAAAACAGAAAAGCGGGAACAACGTGCTTGGGTGTGCTTTGCACGCATGCAAAAGGATATCCGCGTGCCAAATCCCGCTGAGTATGCGATTTTGGCGCAAAGTTTAAAAAAGTTTAGTGGGGTTAACCTACTTAGCAATTATGGGTGGCCTAAAATGAATTCTAATGCTAGTGACAGCAATAACTTTGGCGCCTTAGACAGCATAATCGAAGCTGAAGCAAAAGTAAAAGAAATAACTGAAGCGGCAAACAAAAAAAAACAGGAGATAATCGAGAATGCAAAAAGGGGCATGGCTTCTCTTTTGGAAGAAGCCAAAAAAAACTCCTTGCAGTTGAGAGAAAAACAAATTCTGGCAATGAAAAAAGCCCTTGAAAAGGAAAAAGAAAAGCTTGCAGAGCAGAACAAAAACTTTATTGGCCAGCTGAAGCAAAAAGCAAGAGTGCATTCCAAAAAGGAAACCGATTTTTTGGTTGAAAAATTTTTGAAGGAATCATTAGATGCTTAAGACAATGCCAATGACAAAAATCCGCATAACAGGCCTTAAAAGCAGCATGAAGGCAGTCATTGATATTCTTTATTCCCTCAAAATAATGCACTTGGTTGATTTCAACAAGAGTGAACCCGGTTTCTTGGACTTGGGAAAGCCATTCATGGAGGCTGAAGAGCTTTCTGAAAGCCTGGTGCGAATTGATTCTGTTATTTCTTTTTATGGCATTAAAGGAAAGGCAAACCGCATTGAAAATTTTTCAGAAGCAAAAGGGCATTTTGCAAGGCTTTTTGAAGATTTTTCAAGTGCAAATTCAAAGGCAGCCGGGGCAAACGCAAGGCAGGCGGAATTAAAGCAAAAGCTGGCAGAGCCAATGGGCAGAATAAAAATTGACAAGAAATATTTAAGGGAATACGATAGCATTGCGGTTTTTAAGGGATTGGTTAAAAAACAGCTGGGGCAGGCATTGCATAGCCAATCTGGGATTTCATTCAAGCTTGTTGAGGAAAAAGCAGGCGAAAATTATGCAATAGCATTGTTTGTGCCAAAAAAAGAAGCTGAAAAAACGAGAACATTGCTTTTGAATGCGGGTTTTTCAGAACAGGAAATTCCGGAAAACTTTTCAGAAGAAAAAATAAGCCAAGAGCTTGCCTGCACTGAAAAGGAGCTTTTTCAAACAAAAGATTTTTTGGAAAAACTTGGAAAAAAAAACTGGCAATTTTTGCTTGACTACAAGTTTTTTTTAAGCGAAATGAATGAAAAAGCCGAAACTCCATTGAGATTCGGGGTAAGCGAAAATGCTTTTGTTGCAACAGGATTTGTTCCTGCAAGAAAAGTGAAAGAGCTCAAAAACAGGCTTGACAAAAGCCCTGTTCATGCAGTGTACATTGAATTTTCAAACTCTTTGGAAAATGCACCCATAGAACTGGATAATCCCAAGCTTGTAAAGCCGTTCGAACTTTTTTTGGACCTTTACACAATGCCCAGTTACAAGGAAATTGACCCTTCTGCCCTTATGGCAATCACTTTTCCAATTTTTTTTGGATTCATGCTTGGAGATGTCGGATACGGCTTGCTGATGCTTGCAATTTTTGGCATTGCTTCCCTTAAAGCCAGCGGGCAACTGAAAGGATTCAGCAGGATTTTGATTTGGTCAGCGCTTTCATCTGTTTTCTTTGGATTTGTTTTCGGAGAATTTTTTGGGGCTGAATTCATGGAACCCGTGCTAAACAGGGTTCATGAGCCGACACAAATGCTTGGCATTGCAGTGGCAATAGGCTTTGTCCACATAAATCTTGGGCTGCTGGTTGGCTTTTACAATGAACTGAAAAGCCATGGCTTTAAACATGCTTTTCTCACAAAATTCGGCTGGATTGCTTTTGAAGCCGGAATTGGCCTGCTTGCGCTTGATGCCCTGCAGATTATTGGAATTGGATTGATTCCGGGAGCTGTTTTGACTCTTGCGGCAATCGCAATGCTTTACCTTGGAGAGGGGGCAAGAGGCCTAGTGGAATTGCCTTCGATTTTTTCAAACATGCTTTCTTATGCAAGGCTTTTTGCAGTAGGATTGTCATCTGTAAGCATTGCGCTTGTTGTCAACCAGATGGCAGGCTCGTTATGGCAGGCAGGCATTCTTGGAATGGCAGGCGCAATCATAATTCTGGCAATAGGCCATCTTTTGAACACTGCATTGGGCCTGCTTGGCTGTTCGCTTCACTCGCTGAGGCTTCATTATGTCGAATTTTTTGGAAAATTTTTTAAGGGCGGAGGGCAAAAATTCGTGCCTTTCGGCCAAATAAAAGAAAACTAAAGGAGGCAAAAAAAATGGTAGCAGAAGCAATAGCAACAGGGGCAATTGACAAGGGATTGATTGCAATCGGAGCAGCAATAGCAATAGCCGGAGCAGCAATTGGAGCGGCATGGGCTGAAAAGGAAATTGGAACAGCTGCTGTCGGGGCAATGGCTGAAAAACCAGAATTGTTCGTAAGCGGCCTGATTCTGACTGTAATCCCTGAAACAATAGTCATCTTTGGATTGGTCATAGCTTACCTGATAATCCAGATTGCTTAAAACAATCAATACAAAAAAAAAACGGTTGGGCTAAATGACACTGGAAAAAATCGGAGCCGAAATAATGGCTGAAGCTGAAAAAAATTCTTCAAGCATAATCGAAGAAGGCAAAAAAGAAGCTGCCGGAATAATGTTTGAAGCAAAAAACAAGGCTATGGAACTTGCAAAAAACCTTGATTCTGAAACTGAGAAGAATCTTGAAGAAATAAGGCAGGTGGAACTTTCCAGCTTCAGCCTAACATTAAACAAGCAGGCGCTTGAAGCAAAAAAAGAAGTGTTCAACGAAATTTTTTTGCAGGCAAAAAACAGGATAGATGCGCTTGACAAAAAAAAGCGTTCTGAAATAATTCTGGCTCTCTGCAGAAAAGGCATTTCAGAGATTCCACAGGCAAAATTTGTTTATTGCAATGCAGAGGACAAAAAAATTGTTTCGTCAGCCAAAGGCCTTGTGTTCAAGCAGCAGATTGGCTGCAATGGCGGAGTAATAATAGGCAATGCTGATGATACAATCAGGGCAAACTATACCTTTGAGGAAATTCTTGCCAAGGCATGGGAGGAGAACCTTCATGGAATTGCAAACAGGGTTTTTGGAAAGGATTAAAAACGGGGAAAAAAAACAGGGTTTTTTTTCAAAAATAAATTTCAGGCAGAAAAAAACTTCTGGTTATGCTTACACAAACACAAGAGTGCGGGTAATGAAAACAAAATTGCTTGGCAAAAATGATTTCCAAAAAATGATGAACATGAGTTTTCCTGAAATTGCACGCTATATGCAGGAAACCGAGTACAACAAGGAGATTTCACTGCTTGCAACAAGCTATAATAATGCGAACCTCATAGAATACAGCCTGAACAAAAACCTTGAAAATACGTTCAATAAAATAATTGCATTTTCAATCAAGGCTTCCGAGGAACAAGTGAAGCTTTACCTGAAAAAATTTGACATTTTGAACATCAAGACATTTTTGAGAGGCAATTTTTCGGAACAACGCGAGGAAACAATTATTTCACAGCTCGTGTGCGCTGGCAGCCTTGACAAAAAGTTTTTTGAAAATGCAATTAAAAAATCCTCCTGCCTTGAAGAAGCAGCAATGCAGCTGAAGGGAATGGAATATTTTAATATTGTAAAAGAATTCAAAAACAACCTTTCAAAAATGGAAGACGAGCTTGATAAGCATTATTACAAATCGGTTTTGGAAAAAGCCGAGCCTGAACTCGTTGCATTTCTGGCTGATGAAATAAAAGTAAAAAACACTCTCAACAGGCTGCGGGCACAGAAAACAGGAATTAAAATGGAAAAAATTGAAAACGAGTCTGCAATAAAGCTTGCTTTGCCAAAAACCGAAGACTGCATTGAAAACAGGGTTTTTTTGAAAAAATTCCTGCTTGAACGCGGAAACAAAATGGCGCGCGAATTTAAAAGAAACGTAAGGCCTGTTCTTGGTTACCTGATTGCAAAAGAAAATGAAATAAGCAATATCAGGATTATTGTCAGGGGCAAAAGCAGCAATTTGCCGCTTAATTTGATTGAACAGCAATTGGTGATGTGATGCAGAAGCCTTTTTCAAAAAAAGCCTTGGGAAAAACGTGAAGTGATTTTGATGCAGATAGCAGTGATAGGAAATGACGATTTTGTAACCGGGTTCAGGCTGGCAGGCATAAGCAGTGTTTTTGAATCAGAAAAAGAACTGGATTCTGAAATTGAAAAAGCACTGCAAATAGAAGACATAGGCGTTGTTATAATGGAAGAAGAAGCGTACAATTCTTTGGTCGGCAACAGGGTGAAAACGCGCCTTGAGAAGCTTGTCAAACCAGTTATTATCACTATTTCAAGCAAAGGAAAAGAAACCAATATTGGTGAAATGATTAAAAGAAGCCTCGGGGTGGACTTATGGAAATAAAAACAAAAGCAAAAATTTTCAGGATTTCCGGGCCTGTCGTAGTAGCAACCGGCCTTAATGCCAGAATGTATGACCTTGTAACAGTTGGAGAGGAAAAATTAATGGGCGAAGTAATCCAAATAAACAGGGATAAAACAATTATACAAATTTATGAAGAAACCACAGGCCTGCGGCCGGGCGAGCCTGTTGAAAACACTGGCGCCCCGCTCTCAATACAGCTTGGCCCAGGCTTGCTTTCACAAATTTATGACGGAGTGCAAAGGCCATTGCCGGAACTGCAAAGGCTAAAAGGAGACTTTATTGCAAGAGGAGCCACTGCCCCTGCGCTTGATGAAAACAAAAAATGGGAATTCAAGGCAACAGTAAAAGAAGGAACAACTGTTTCGGGCGGGGATATTCTTGGAACAGTCCAGGAAACAAAATTCATTACCCACAAAATTCTTGTGCCACCGAAAAAAAACGGAAAAATAAAAAAAATAGAAAGCGGAAAATTTTCCTGCAAAGAGCCAATAGGCACCTTTGAATCCGGAGAAAAATTGTTTTTAAGCCACAAATGGCCAGTGAGAACGGCAAGGCCTGTAAAGGAAAAGCTTTTGCCGCAAATTCCGCTGATTACAGGGCAAAGAATTCTTGATACATTGTTTCCCATAGCAAAAGGCGGAACAGCTGCTATTCCAGGCCCGTTCGGAAGCGGAAAAACAGTCATACAACAGCAACTGGCAAAGTGGAGTGACACTGAAATAGTTGTCTACATTGGATGCGGTGAACGTGGAAACGAAATGACAGAAGTGCTGACTGAATTTCCTGAACTGCGCGATGTAAAAACCGGTGCACCGCTCATGCAGAGAACTGTCTTGATTGCCAATACTTCAAATATGCCTGTAGCTGCAAGAGAAGCTTCTGTTTACACAGGAATGACTATTGCAGAATATTTTAGGGACCAGGGTTACGGAGTTTCTCTGATGGCTGACTCTACTTCAAGATGGGGAGAAGCCATGAGGGAAATTTCTTCGCGGCTTGAAGAAATGCCGGGAGAAGAAGGCTATCCCGCATATCTCGCAGCAAGGCTTGCAGAGTTTTATGAACGCGCAGGAAGAGCAGTGTGCCTTGGAAGCAACGAGAAAAGAATTGGAAGTGTTACTGCAATAGGCGCAGTAAGCCCTCCAGGCGGAGACTTTTCAGAGCCAATAACACAGAACACTCTGAAAATAACCAAAGTATTCTGGGCTCTTGACGCAAAACTTGCCCAGAAAAGGCACTTTCCGTCAATAAACTGGCTTGATTCCTACAGCCTTTATACAAAAGGATTGTCAGCCTGGTACATTGAAAACATTGCACCAGACTTCAACGAAGTAAGGGCAACAGCAATGAAAATTTTGCAGCAGGAATCTTCCCTGCAGGAAATAGTGCAATTGGTTGGCAGCGATGCTTTGCCTGAAAAAGAACAATTGGTGCTTGAAATCGCAAGGCTGATAAGGGAAGGCTTTTTACAGCAAAATGCTTACCATGAAGTTGACAGTTACTGCAGCCTCGAAAAACAATACGCAATGCTAAAAGCAATAATCAAATATGCAAACCTTGCCCAGAGAGCGCTTGAGAACGGCACAACTGTTTCGGCAATCTCGGCACTAAACTGCAAATCAAAAATTGCAAAAATGGCTTTTGTAGCAGAAAAAAATTTTGAATCAGAATTAAAAAAAGTTGAAAACGAAATGGAATCAGAATTCAAAAATGTTTCAGGATAAAGGGCGTGAGAAAAATGAGAGAATACAAAACAATTTCAAGGGTTACTGGGCCACTGCTATTCATTGAAAAAACCCATCCGGTTGCTTACGGCGAACTAGTAGAAATAAACTTGGGCGACAGCATTAAAAGCGGGCAAGTCCTTGACACTTCGGAAGAAACAGTTATTGTCCAGGTGTTTGAAGGAACAGCAGGAATTGACAGGCAGTCAATTGTAAAGTTCACTGGAAAAACAATCAAGCTAAACTGTTCAAAAGAAATGATGGGCAGGGTTTTATCAGGCCTTGGAAAACCGCTTGACAACGGGCCGGAAATAATTCCAGACCAGCAGCTTGATGTTAACGGCCAGGCAATAAACCCTTTTGCAAGAGCAGCGCCAAAAGATTTTTTGCAGACAGGAATTTCAACTATTGACGAAATGAACACTCTTGTGAAAGGCCAAAAATTGCCAATTTTTTCAGGCTTTGGCTTGCCGCACAACGAAATTGCACTGCAAATTGCAAGGCAGGCAAGAGTTGACGGCGGATTTGCAGTTGTTTTCGCAGCAATGGGAATAACAAACGAAGAAGCACAGCAGTTTATCATGGACTTTGAACAAACAGGCGCGCTAAAAAGAACAACAATTTTTTTGAACCTGGCTGATGACCCTGCAGTTGAAAGATTAGTCACGCCAAGAATGGCACTGACAGCTGCGGAATACCTTGCATACACCCACCAGATGAATGTGCTTGTCATCCTTACAGACATGACAAACTACTGCGAAGCCCTGCGGCAAATCGGCGCAGCAAGGGAAGAAGTTCCGGGAAGAAGAGGCTATCCAGGCTATATGTACACTGACCTTGCATCAATTTATGAAAGAGCAGGCCTGATAAAAGGAAAAACAGGAAGCGTTACGCAAATTCCAATTCTTACAATGCCAGGCGACGACATTACACACCCAATTCCCGATTTGACTGGATACATTACAGAAGGCCAGATAGTGCTTAGCAGAGAACTCCACAGAAATGGAATATATCCGCCAATCGATGTCCTGCCATCACTAAGCAGGCTCATGAACAAAGGAATAGGAAAAGAACACACAAGAGAAGACCACAGGGCATCAAGCAACCAGCTTTACGCAGCATACGCAGAAGGGCGGTCACTAAGAGGCCTTGCCGCAATAGTGGGCGAAGAAGCGCTTAGCGAAAGAGACCAGAGATTCCTTGCTTTTGCCAAAGAATTTGAAACAGTGTTTGTCCAGCAGGGAAACAAGGAAAACAGAAGCATTGTGGAAACACTCAATATTGGCTGGAAACTTTTGGCACTATTGCCCCAAAACGAACTGACAAGAATTGACGACAGCATTATTGAAAAATATTCAAAAGAACTCGGCTTATTGTTCTTCAAGCCAAAAGCAAAAGAAGAACCGGAAGTGGAAAAAATCCATGTAATCAGCCAAACCACAGGCTCGAATTCGTCAGAAGCACAGCCTCAGGACAACAACAAGGCTAAAACTGAAAAACAGCAAAGCAAAAACTCCGAAAAAAAAAGCAAAAAACAGAAAATTAAAAAAAGAAAGTGATTTGTTTTGCCTGAAATAAAGCCAACGCGCTCAGAACTGATAAAGCTTAAAAAAAAAATCAAGCTGGCTGATTTTGGCCACTCGCTTTTGAAAAAAAAACGCGACGGACTTGTAAAAGAGTTTTTTGCTACGCTTAAAAAAGCAAAAAAATCAAAATCAGACCTTACGGAAAATTATGTAACAGCAAAAACTGCAATTGATTTGGCAAGGGCTGTTGATGGCACTGCAACTGTCAGGTCTGCTTCTTTTGCCTTAAAGCCAAAAACAAGCATAACGCTTGAAACGCGGAATGTCATGGGCATAATAGTCCCAAAAATCCACTCTCAACACAAGGTAAATGCATTCCACGAAAGAGGCTACGGAGTAATCGGCACTTCGGGCTATATTGATGATGCTGCTGAATGGCACGAAAGAGTCCTTGAAAATGTCATTACTGCTGCGGAAACAGAAACCACTCTCAAAAAATTGTTAATTGCAATAGACAAAACAAAACGGCGTGTCAATGCGCTTGAATTCAATGTAATTCCAAGGATGAACAGCGAAGCAAAATTTGTTTCACTGCGGCTTGAAGAACTTGAACGCGATGACATTTTCAGGCTAAAAAAAATAAAGCAAAAAACAAGGCAATAAAATTTTTGCCTGCACCAAAAGTTTTCTGCAAAAGCAAAAAAAATTTTGCCAAAAGCAATTGCAACAAACAACTGATTCTGAAAAAAAAAAGCCAAATATAAAAGGCTCAGTGTTGAGTTAACTCATCATTCTTGCGTCAGACGGTGTTAACCTCATCATCGCCT
>JAGVNX010000049.1 GCA_020053055.1 Candidatus Iainarchaeum sp. | reverse complement strand
CCTCTTTTGAAGAAATTCAGCAAACAATCCTCCAGCTTGAAAAATTCGGCCTGCCAAAAAAAATTGCAGAGCAAAAAGCGTTTTCCCTGCCAAAAGGAACTGTTCCGCACCACTCATTGCATGTGCTTCATGTGAATTTTGTAACCAAAAAATTAAAACCAGTTATTCAAAATCTTTCCAACTGCATTGTCCAGTGGGCAGAAGTGAAAAGCATTGATGCCAAAACAAAAAAACTGAAAGTCAAGGGGATTGAATTAAAAACCCTGAACAACAAATTTGTCTTGCAGGAAAAAAACAAGGCAATTGAAAATCCTTTTTCACTTCTTCCTGCACGCGGAGAATTTGTTTCAGTGCACTGGAACAATGCAATTGAACTCGTTGAAAAAAAACAATTAAAAAATCTGCAAAAAACAACAATGAAAAATTTGGAATTAATAAACAAAAAAATTTGAACAAAAGGGTATTTTACAGGTCTTTGACCCAGTAGTCTCCTTCGCGTTTTTGATATCCTAAAGTAGTGTAAAGCTTGGTGTAAAGGGTTTTCATGCGTGTCCGAATTTGTTGCCCTATAATGTCAAAGATTTCCCCATCTTCCAAACCTTTAGTTTCATCAGGGTGTCGTGAGCGATATTCTCTAATGTCATCAAAAGGAATATCTGGGCTTTTGTAATACGCTAGGCTTTCCACGCCCCGGAATCTGACTTGTTTATATCCCAATCTTCTTGCAGTTGCCTCGATTTTTTTGATTATGAAATTTGGCCAAGGCATACCAACGATTTTTTCAAAATGTTTGAGGGATTTTACGCGCCTTCTTTCTCCTTGAACGGCTTCAATACAGACGGCACCGCGTTCAAAGCCAAGTTTGACATAATCCAAATTTACTCGGTATAATGGATTGGGACCATCAAGTTCAGAAAGGACTATACCAACGGGGGATTCGTATCTCATGGAAGCTACTTCGGCTTTAAACCATTGGTGATTGGACTCGAGTGTCACTGGTTTGAACTTTCCCAAAAATGGCTTCCCGTACCGCTGAATCAGCCCGAATTGGGCGGCAGAGAAAGGGTAGTAGTCATTATGTTCAATGGTATCCCTAAACCATCGTAATTCTTGTGCGGTTTTGAATTGCTTAATTCCGCCCTGAATCCGTCGTTTCAGCACTGCAGTCGAAGCGCGCGCCATATACAATCCTCAAATTTTTTCCACTACATTTTTGTGCTGCACTATTACTTTGTCGCCGATTTTTGCCCTGATTAAATTTGCGGCTTCTCTTTTTTCTTTGCCATAATCAATTATGGCAATTTTGCCGCGCTGCTTCAACCCGATTATTTTTCCCGGAATCGCAAGGCACATTTTTTAACCCCAATAATAGCTTTTTTAATTCTTTTTTTATACCAATTCCCTAACAAAAACTTTTGGTTTTTTTATGGGAATAAAGAATAATTTTCAAAAATGCCTTTATTGCGGCGGTTGTGCAGGGGTTTGCCCGGTTTCAGCCATAAAGCTGAACGAAACCCGCATTGCAATTGACAATGCAAAATGCATTGATTGCAGCGCCTGTGTTTTAATCTGCCCAGTCGGCGCAAATGAATTAGTTAAGGGAATGAAGGATTGATTATGGAACATTTTGACGTGATTGTTGTCGGCTTAGGCCCTGCTGGCTTAACTGCCTGCAAAACCCTTGCGGAAAAAAAAGTAAAAGTCTTGGGCTTGGACAGGAAACAGGAAATTGGCCCTCCTAAGAGATGTGCAGAAGGCCTTGGATTGAACTGGTTCAAGCGCCTTTCTTTAAAGCCGAACAAGGAATGGGCAGTCCAAAAAGTTTTTGGCGCAACTCTTTATGCTCCGAGCGGAAAAACAGTTGAATTAAAATCAAGCAAGCTTCAGGGCTTTGTTTTGGAAAGAAAAATTTTTGAAAAACACTTGGCAATCAAAGCTGCAAAAAAAGGCGCAAAAATAATCGTAAAATCAGATGCAATTGAAGCAAAACGCGAAAACAACAGGGTTATTCTCACTGTTAACAATGGAGGCGAAGAGAAAAATTATTCCTGTGATTTGGTTATTGCCTCTGACGGCATTGACTCCCTGATTGCAAGGCAGCTTGGCCTGAATACAACAAACAAGCTTGTTGATGTTGATTCAGGTTACCAATATGAAATGACAAACATTTCTGGTTATGACGAAAAACACATTCACTTTTTTTTCGGAACAGATGTGGCGCCAAGGGGTTATTGTTTAACTCCTGATTCCGAGGTTTTTTTGAAGCACAGCATAAAGCCAATTTCAACTATTGATTCTTCTGAAGAAGTTCTTACTCGTGAAGGATGGGCTCCTGTTGTTGCAAAATCCTCTAGGGGATATAATGGTAAAATTGTTAGAGTGACTCCTTTTATGCTTGGCCAAACAGCAGGTTTGACAGAAGACCATCTTGTTTATGTCTGGAATAAAGGCAAGGGTTTTCTTTGGAAAAAAGCAAGAGAACTGAAAAAATCTGTTAGGGGCTCTCATAGAAATGGGGATTATTTGGTTTTTCCAATTCCGAAAGAGCAGCAAATTGAAGCCATTGAGGTATTAAAACATTATGACAAGGGCATTGTCGAGAAGGGTTTTGTTTATCCCAAGGGTAAAAACCAGTTTGGATCCGAATTTAAATACAAACACAAAATTCCGCAAAAGCTTTTGCTTTCTGAAGAATTGCTTGAATTAATGGGTTTTTTTATTGCAGAAGGCAGTACTAATTCAAATGGCATTATTTTGAGCAACACAAAAAAAGAGTTGATTGACAGATTTGCGGGAATTGGCGAAAAAGCTTTTGGCTTTAAAGGAAATATTTGGGTGCAAAAGCAGGACAAGTGGGCGGATTGCTATCAATTGCAATTCCCATCTGTCATCCTGAAAAAAGTTTTTGCCGACCTGTTTGGCGTTGGCAGCCACAGTAAAATGATTCCGCCCGAATTTTTAGGATTGCCCGAAAATAAAAAAATTGCCCTTTTGAAAGGGTTATTTTTAGGAGATGGAAATATTGAAAAATCAACAGAAGGTCTTGACAAATTAAATTATACCACTGTTTCAAAGCACTTAATTTATGATATTTGGATGCTGCTTTCCACAATTGACATAGTTGGCGCAATTGGAAAAATCAAAAAGAAAAATGCTTTTAGGATTAGAATAAGAGGCTCACAATTGACAAAGCTTAACGGAATTTTTAGGAAACTAAGAACAGGCAATAGGAAAAACAGGGGCTTTTTTATTCAAGATGGCAAAGTCATTCTTGGAATTTCAAAATTAAAAAAGGAAGAATACTCTGGAAGAGTTTTTGACATTCAGGCAAATGGAAATTTTTGCGCTGGCTTTTTGGTTCACAATTGCTGGATTTTCCCAAAAGGAAAAGAAACAGCGAATGTTGG
>JAGVNX010000061.1 GCA_020053055.1 Candidatus Iainarchaeum sp. | reverse complement strand
TTTTTTTTCAGAGGGCTTTTGCAGGAAATCTTTCAGCTGGAGAAAAGCGTTTTCTTTTCCGCAGTAGCCAAGCTCGTTTGGAACAAGGGAATATTTGCAGGCAAATTGCAGAGCTGAAAATTCATTTTGTTCTTGCAAAAGCAAAACCTTTGGAGCGGAAAAAAGAAACTGCATAAGCAGAAGCAAAAAGAAGCAAAATTGCAGCCAAGGTTAAAACAATTCCAATTGCCTGGTTAAAGGAAAACTCTTGGCTCAGGAATGCAAGCGAAAGCAATAATGTTATTGGCTGGCCAAGCATTAGCAAGGCTGTTGCTTTTGAAACTGGAATTGCTTTGAGGCCTGAATAAAACGCCAAAACGTAAAAAAGCAATGGAATTGAAGCCAGGAGAATCCACTGCCATTGGCTTGCTGTAACAGTGGTTATTGTTTGCAATTGCCCTGAAACTGCGAGGAACAAAAGCAATATCAGCGAGCCGAAAAACATTCTGCCAAAGGCAACAATGCTTCCGCTGAGTTCTTTTAAAACTTGCTTTGAAATTGTGTTTTCAAGAGCCCAGAAAGCCACTGCAATTATTATCAGCAAATCCGGGATTCCAAATCCTGAAAATGGGAAAATCAAAAAGTTTGCAAGCAAAAGCAGTCCTGCTGCAAGCAAAAAGCGCTTGCCAATTTTTTCTTTCAAAAAGACAACTGCAAATAAGGATGCGAAAACAAAAAGTGTTTTGTGGAAAAAACCTGCATTGATTGCAGAGGTTAGTTTTAGGGCTGAGAAGAAAAGCGCAAAAGGAATGCTTCCGCCAAGCAGGCCTATTGCCATGAGCTTTGCCCATTGCTTTCTGGAAAGCTTTTTCAGGGCAGGAAATTCTTTCAAAAGCAGGATTATGGAAACCAAAAAGGCTGCAACAATAATGTTTTTCAATGCAGCAAAAACAATTGGATTTGTTTCTGCAACAGCAAATTTGTTCAGGAAAATTGAGAAGCCGCTTATGATTGCAGTTAATAAAACCAAAAAATACCCTTTTTTTTCTGCAAGCATGGAATTATTAATTTATAAAAACAATTAAAAAACAATTATTTGATAGCATGAAAATTTTTGTTTTCGGCAATCCTCTGGTAAAAGAAGATTCAATTGCATTGCGCGTTGCCGCGGAATTGCGGAAAAAAATAGAATTCAAAAATCTTGAATTCGAGGAAATTGAATCACTGAATGATTTGGAAGAAATTCCGAAAGAACTGGTTATTCTGGATTGCGCAGAAGGAATTGAAAAAATTGAAACAATCAGGGATTTGAAAAAATTGGTTTCTGCGCAAAAAGTTTCTTTGCATGATTTTGACTTGGCAACAGAACTGTTGCTTTTTGAAAAAATTGGAAAGCTGAAGGGGAAAAAAATTTGCATTATTGCAATTCCAAAGAAAATGAAGCTTGAAGAAGCACTCAGGATTTCCGCCATTTTACTTTCAAAAAATGCGTTGCACAGGAAATGCACGGGTCATAAGCCCTGATTAGTTTTTCTATTTCAAGCCCTGCTTTTTCCTTCTGCAGGCCCAGCAAGCTGGGAATAAAATCCCTTAAGTCTGATTCAATGCTTTTGGAATTCTGCTGGGTAGGGACAACAATGCGGCTTTTTTTTATCAGGCCATCGGAACCAATTGAATAGGAATGGTATAAAACTCCGCGCGGAGCCTCTGTAACTCCTGTGCCTGTTTTTTCCCTAGGAGAAATTTTTTGGAGCGGTTCCTGGCGAATTTTTATTTCATTCAGGATTTTTATGCTGGAATCAATAGTCTGAAGCATTTCAACTGCCTGGCTCGGATTGTTGTAAAAAGGCGAAAAATTCGGGAACTTAAGATTGGAATCTTTTATTGCTTTTTTTGCATCGCTGCAAAGCTCTTTTCCATTCAAATTGATTCTTGCAAGAGCCCCTACAACAAATTCTTTGCCATCAAATTTCGCTGATTTTGCACTGGAATACGGCACTACAAATTCCTCCAGATGTGACAAAAAATTTTCTTCGGGGATAACAGTGCCGTCACTGCACTGGATGCTTCCGCACAACAGGCAATAACCCTGCCCTACAAGGCCCACATAATTTGTTTTTCTTTCAAAAATTTGTCCGGAAACAAATTTTGAGAACAATTCTATTGCCTGGAAAGCCTTGCTGCGCATTTTTTCAAGACCTTTCATGCAGGAATCCAATTGGCCTTGTTCAGGAAATTTTGAAAATCCCCCGACTCTAAAATTCACAGTATGGTAAGCCCTTGCGCCAAGGACATTCAGGGTGTCTGTTGCAGTTTTTTTGAAATCCAAGGCATCATGAATGTATTGGTGCTCTTTTTTGTCAAAATTCAGCACGCTTTCCTTTCCCAAAAAATCTGGCAAAACAAGGAGGTAAAGATGCAAAGCATGGCTTTTCAAAAACTCCATGTTTATTGCAAGCTCGCGCAATAAAAGGGTTTGTTCAGAAGCTTCAAAACCCAGTGCCTTTTCACACGCCTCAATTGCAGTGTTAAGATGCGAGGAACAGCAAAAACCGCAAATTCTTGACATTATCAGGGGAATTTCTTCAAAGCTTTTTCCAATCGCCAGGTCTTCAAAAAACCTGTGGTTTTCCTGAATGCGGAACTCGCATTTTTCAACAATGCCTGATTTTAACTGCACTTCAAGGCTTGCGTGGCCCTCAATTTTTGTTATATTTTCCAAAGAAAAATGCTCATCCGAGTGCATCAGAAACCTCCTTTTTCAAAAGGATTATTGTTAAAATAAGTGAAAAGATTTTTTATTTCATTGCCCTTCAAGCCGAATTCCTTGAACATGCTTTTCAAAGAGGCAAAATTCGCGTCTTTTGTAAAGCCCCTGCAGCCAATGCACTGCGCCTTAACGCCTGGGCAAAGGGCATCACAGCCGGCATAAGTCACTGGCCCCAAGCAAGCAATGCCTTTCAGCAACAAGCAAGGGTTTTCTTTTTCCTTGCATTCCTTGCAGACAGGCACTTCTTCAAGCCTTGGAAAAAAACCATGGTGCAATTGCACCAAAATTTTCAAAAATTCTTTTTCATTGATTGCACAGCCCTGCAATTCAAAATCAACTTTTACAAAATCGGAAAGCCTGTGCACTGCAGCAAGGGGCTTTTTAACAGCATGCAGAGGCAGGGCTGACTTTGTTTTTTCCGGCAAAGAATTCCTTATTCCGGGAATGCCTGCAATTGTGGCACAAGCCCCCATTGCAACCAAAAATTTTGACCTCTGCCTGATTTTTTGGATTTTTTCCAAATCGTCTTTTCCAACAATTGAGCCTTCAACAAAAGCAATGCCAAGTTCCTGCTCAGGATTCTTCTCGCGCAGAATTCTTGATTCAAGAATCTCGACAAAGCCAAGTGCGTTTACAAAATCCCTGTTCAATTCCAAAACAGCCAGTTCGCATCCTTCGCAGCAGGAAAGGGAAAAAAAACCAATTCTGGTTTTTCCAATGTTTTTTTTCATTCAGTTTTCTCCTAAACTATTTTTTGGTTTTTTGGTTTTCCCTTTGAAGCTTGCTTGGCTTTCAGGGAGGTTTTTTTGCTTCAAAAACCGTGCCTGCTGAAGTTCGGCCTGCACTCTTGAAATCAGCCCCTCTATTGATTCAAGGCGGGGCTTTACTGCTGCAAAAGCTGTTTTTGCGCTTTCAAAACGAGGCCCTCTTTTAAATCGCTTCATTTCCCCCTGAAAAATCCCAATGGCTTTTTCTGATTCCTTTTTTGATTTTGCCAAAAAAGACAATTGCCTTTTCAGCAAATCTTTTTGATCGGACATATTAACCCTCCCTTAAATGCATTTTTTCCAATTCCGAGCCTGAAAAAACAGGCCCGTGGACACAAACATATTCCTTGCCAATATTGCAGTGACCGCATTTTCCAATGCCGCAATGCATCAGTCTTTCCAGAGAAGCAAAAATTTGTTCAGGCTTAAAACCGTGCTTTCTGAATTTTTCAATTGCAATGTTCATCATTGCTTGCGGCCCGCACATCAAAACAAAAGTGTTTTCAACAGGAAAATCAACCTTGTCAATCAAATCAGTGACAAAGCCTGAATTGCCTTTCCAATCAGGAGTTGGCTTGTCAACAGAAACAAAAACATTGAAATTCTGCTCTTTTTCCCATTTTGCAATGTCCTCTGCAAACAAGAGTTCCTGCGGGGATTTGCAGCCGTGAAACAAAAATAATTTTCCAAACAATTCTTTTTTTGCATTAACCGCATAAACAGCAGAGCGCATTGAAGCCATTCCGCAGCCGCCTGAAAAAAAAATAATGTTTTTTTTCCTGAATTTCTGAATAGGATAGCCTCTTCCAAAAGGACCGCGCAGGCCGACAACAGAGCCTTTCCCAAGCAAATGCATTTGCCTTGAAATGTTCCCGACTGCATTGACAGTCAGCTGCAAAGAATCTTTTTGGTAAGGGCTGGAAGAAATGCTTATCGGCATTTCTCCAAATCCAAAAACACTGGCCATCACGAATTTTCCCGGAATAAAAGAAAACTGCTTCTGCTTTTTTTTATCCAAAAACCGCACAGTAAAAGTTTTAAGAAAAGGCGTTTCTTCTTTTACGCGGATAATCTCCGCAAGCTCTGGCTTTAAAGGCGATTCAAACTGGTGCATTCAATCCGCTCCAATGGGATTTTTTTGGATTTGGCTTGCAATTTCAACCAAGCTGATTTTTGCAGGGCATGCATCAATGCATCTTCCACAGCCAACGCACAAATGGACATTGTGCTGTTGCCTGAAAAAAGACAGTTTGTGCATTACAAACTGCCTCAGCCTCGATTTCCTGCTCTGCCTGAAAATTCCGGCATTAATCCTTGTGAACTGCTGCAACTGGCAGGAATCCCATTCCCGATACCTTTCAGAATCTTCTGTTCCGGGAATGAAAAAATCTTCAATTGCAAAACAATAGCAGGTCGGGCAGATTTGTGTGCAGGAAGAACAGCTCAGGCATTTTTCGGATTCTTTTTCCCAGACAGGATTTTCAAAATTTTTTTCAAGCAATTCGGCAATATTTTTTGTTTCAAGCTTCAAAGAACAATTTTCTTTTTGGGAATTCCTGTTCTCCCTTGTTTTCTCAAAAAATTTTTTGCAATAAAGCTTTTCCCATTCAGGAGAGCCGATTTCCACAAAAAAACCGTCTTTTTTCTCCCAAAAAAACAAGTCAAAAAAATCCGGTTTTGAAGTTCCAAAACTTTCGCAAAAACAATTTTTTTCGGGTTTTAGGCATTCCAGGCCTATTGTCAGGACAGTGTTCCTCTTGTTCCTGTAAAGCGAATCATAACCATAAAAATCAAGGAACACTTTGTCAAGCGCGTTCAAGGCATGCAAATCACAGGAGCGCAAGCCAAACAAAACCTTGTGCCTGTGCTTTATTGTTTCATGAATCTCAAAAGAAGCGGCTTTTTTTTCAAACAAAAACTCCCTTTCCCGATTGGGCAAAAAAAACTTTTTTGCGGAAAAAAAAGCCTTGGAATCCAAAAAAAGGTTTTCAGAATTTTCTTTTGAAAGCTCTTCAAAGCAAGTGGCGCCATTTGAATTAACAACAGGAACAATTGCCTGAAGGCCGTTTTCCTCCTGCAAAAACTCCAGGTAAGGAAGCAGATTCTTTTTTTTCAAAAAATAACCCAAAACAATCACGCAAAAATCATTTAAGAATTTCCAAGCCGGGCAGTTGCTTGCCTGAAAAATATTCAAGCAAAGCCTTGCCGGCAAGGGAAACATGATAAAAATCCTTGATTGAAAAGCCAAGTTTTTGCAGGGCTGTTTCAGTATCGCCCCCGCCCAAAATACCTGGCTTTTTGCTTTTTTTGAGGGCAGCAAAAATTTTTTTAGTGCCAGATTCAAAGCCTTTTTTTTCAAAAACCCCGAGCGGGCCGTTGAAAACAAAAAAATCCGCTTTTGCAATTTGCAGTTTCATTGCATCAATTGTTTTTGGGCCAATATCCCTTATTGGATTTGGATTCGGCAATTGTCCAATTGCAAGCTCTTTTCTTTTTCCATTTTCCTCAACAGCAACGTCAAGAGGCAAAAAAATTTTGCTCGAAAAAGCATTCAAAATTTCCCTTGCTTTCGGAACAAGATTATCAAAGCCCTTTTCAGAAAAAAAAGCGTCTTTTGCGCCAAGAGAAAGCCCTCTTGCCTTCAAAAACAATTCTCCAAGCAATCCGCCAATGCAAATCGCATCAGCTTTTTTGTTTTCAAGCAAAAAGCCAATCATCTTCACAGAATCCTCGATTTTTGCCCCGCCAAGAATAAACAGCTTGTTTTTTTTTTCTGGTTTCGAATTTTTCCAATGCTTTCATTTCTTTTTCAAGCGCCGGGCCTGCAAAACAGGGCAGCAAAGGCCCAAAGCCGAGAACAGATGCATGGCTCCTGTGGCAGACGCTTAAAGCATCTTCAACAAAAAAATCAGAAACAAGCGCAATCGCTTTAATCCATGGGCTCTTGGAATGCGCTTCAGGGGTTTTTTCAGTCGCTTCATCATCCTGAAAACGCGTATTATCCAAAAGAAGCGCCCGCCCATTCTCCAAATTTTTTATTGCAGCCACAAAATCACTTTGCCAAGGGCAAAAAGAAACCTTTGTTTTTGAAAGTTTTTCAAGCTCCCCCGCATGCTGCTTGAGGGAAACAAAATCCTCATTGCCTTTCCTGCCCTGATGCGCAAGCAAAACAAGCCTCGCGCCTTTTTTGCAGAGCCCTGCAACAGTTTCAGAGTGTTCACGAAGGCGCTGGGAAACAAGAATTTTTCCGCTTTCAAATGGGGAATTCAGGTCAAGCCTGACAACAAGGGTTTTTCCTTTGACATTTTCCAGCGAAATAAACCTGCAAACCATAAAAAAACCATTATTAGAAAAGCAAAAAGAAATTAAATTCGTTTCCCTACGAACTAAAAAGTTTGAAAAAAAACAATGGGCCTGCAACAGCAGGTTTTTATTCAAGAACAAACAAAATAATTAATACAACAATTGTACTGGTTCCTGATGCAAAAACAATTTCCCGAACTGAATTTGGCTTACCTGAAAGCAATGACTGATTCTTTCGGATTATTTCAGCATGCAAAATTCGAAAGGCCGAACAAAAAAACAGGCTATGCCCTTGACGACAATGCAAGGGCGCTGATTGTGGCAATAGAATTCAAGGAATATGCCCTTGCGGAAAAATACCTGGAATTCATAAAATTCTGCCAGGCAAAAAACGGGATGTTCCACAACAAAATTTCTTACAGGCATGAAAAACGGCATGCTCCGGAAACCGGGGACTGCTTCGGAAGGACAATCTGGGCATGCGGCTATGCAATGCAGTCAGATGCTCCGGAAAAAATCAAAAAAGAGTGTAAAAATATTTTTAGCAAAGCCCAAAGATTCTTTCCCCAGATTGAAGACCCAAAAACAATGTCCTACTGCCTTCTGGGATGCACAAATTATTACAAGGCAAAAAAATCCCCGAAAAAATTTTTGGAAAAGCAAATTGAAAAATTTGGGAAAAAAATCCTGAAAAATTTTAAAAAACATTCCAATGAAAACTGGCGCTGGTTTGAAAACATTTTAAGCTATTGCAATGCAAAAATTCCCCACGCGCTTTTTGAAGCATACTCGGCCACAGGAAACAAAAAATTTTTGGATGCTGCACTTGAATCATTCGAATTTCTTGAAAAAAAAACTTTTTTAAAAAACTGTTTTGTCCCCATCGGACAGGCTGGCTGGTGCACTCCGGATGGCTTCAGGTCTTTCTTTGACCAGCAGCCAATAGAAGCAGGGACAATGGCAGAAGCAGCAATTGCAGCGTACAACGCAACAAAAAACCCGCGCTTCAAAGAAATCGCGTCGGATTCTTTTGAATGGTTTTTTGGAAAAAACCTGACAAGCGAAACTCTTTACAACCCGAAAACACACGGAGTCTTCGACGGAATAGCTGCAAACACAATCAACGAAAACCAGGGCGCAGAATCAATACTCGCATATTTAATTGCAGGAACTGCACTGAAAAAAACAAAAATCTAGCCAAACAAATTTAATTTTTCAACCAACTAAACCATCCTCCTCGATCCAAATCAAACCACCCTTTTGTAATTGTTGGATATTTTGATTAAAAACAGTTCTGTTAATCAGAGGCCTGTTGGCAGTCTGTTTCGTCTGCTATTCCGTCGCCGTCATTGTCCATATGGTCACCACAAATTTCTATTAGGGTTCCGGGGTCGATTCCTTTTACAAATCCATTCACCAATGCCTGTGCGTGCGCAAAATAATTGAAATCGACTGGTGCATCCGGATTGATTGGTCCTGGATATTCAAAAACGCCTCGGATTCCTGCTTGTTTCATCAAAAAACCCGCTTTTTGCGTTATTTTTGGATCCCAATTAAGGTATGCATTTTGGACTTGGGAATATGAAAAACTGATCCATGCCCAACTATTTGAATAATTGCCCGCGTTCAATTCGTTCACTAAAGGGCGACAGCTTCCAGCCAAACCATAATATGGATCCTGATAATGCCAGGGTGCACAAGCGGTTAGTGCTGGCAACCAGTACCATGCTGGCGTTGGAATATCACCGCTTCCGGATGGCATGGCAGTGTAAAAATTGTTCCAAGAATCATATGTGTTTGGATGGTCTCCAAAAATAGGGATTTCTTCATGAAAAAAAGAGGCCAATAGGTTTGGATTATAGGATTTTACCGTGTTTTTTAATTCCAATCCGCGCGCTTTCCAATGATTAAAATAAGCCTGGTATTTTGTTTGCCAATCGTTTCCAGGGTAACGCGCACTGGTCGCGTTTCGGACAACGTTTGGATACGCGTATTCTGCGCTTGCGGGTCCACCAATCCATACTTCGCTGTCAAACAAAACGATATCTTTCTCGTTTGCCTGGGTTGCAGTCAAAAAACCAGTCAATGCCTGCAATTCGTTTTGCCAAATCATTCCGGTGTAAGCTGGGTCAATCGCGTGCAAACCGGGAAAAAGATGACAAAAGCAACCCGTTTCTCCTGTAAATTGAAGTGGACAGGTTTGACCGAATTCGTTTTGGCCGTTCGGATTATAGCTTCCGTCCGGATTGCAGCACCAATCCTGCACGTTATCTGTTTCTGGAGTACACTGCCATGCATTGAAATCAGGCGTGTCAAAAAACTTGATGCTCATTTGGTTGGTTGAATGCTTTTCAGGGTCCTCGAACCAATATAATGAAACATGAAGGGAGGAAATGTTCAAACCCAATCGAAAACCCATGCTTCGAAGAAGTGCAATGCGGTTCTCAAAAAGGCTTGAACCTTCCCGGTGAAAACCGTGAACGCCCGCGTGCGTAAAACCGATTTCTCGTAATTTTGAAATCGTTTGTAAATAATTTGTCCATTGAAAATCGTTGAATTTTGTAATGTCATCAAAGTAAGGCGGCCAATAGGACAAATACAAACAAGCATTATCCGTTTGCCCGTCGCAATCGTTGTCCAATCCATCGCATAGTTCTGGTGAAGCAATCGGAGCATTGCAAGTTCCCCAGGAATTGTTTGAACAGATTTGGTTTCCAGAACAGGAACCGTATGAATTCGTATTCGTGCATGGTTGCGTTTGCCCTTCAGTACAAATGAGCGGGGGGCAATCGTTTGGGCAATTGGAAGCATTTTCTTCATTTTCGCATGAACCATTGTTGTTGCAAGTGCAATCATTGGAACAGTTTGAAGCGGTTTCTCCTGTTTCGCAAGAACCATTATTATTGCATGGATTGCAAACACCGCAATCTATTGGACAGGATGAACAATTTTCTGAACCGTTGCAGGTTCCGTCTCCACAAAAAACTATGGGAGGATTCGTTCCACCACTGCCACCGCTACCGCCACCACCGCTTGAATGACAATCAGCAGGACAAGAATTCGCATTCTCACTCAAACCAGGTTCACACGTTCCATTTGCATTACAAGAAAAACAATCCTGCAAACAGTTTGAAACGTTTTCCCCAATTTCACAAACAGAATTTCCACAAACCAGTTTTTCTGTTGTCAACGGAAAAAAAATTCGAAGATTAAAATCACGAAAAATCCGGTTAATGTCATCCGCTCTGTTAAAAACATTTTCAACCTTCTCCTGGCCAATAACAGTTGTTATTGCAACAAAAAAGACAACAGCAGAAATAATTCCAATCAAAAGAACAAAACAATCCAACGAAATTTCTTCCGGCATAAAAAATCCAGTAAAAACAGTACTTTACAAACCTATAAACATTCCGCCCCCGAAGAAACCGGGAAGAACTGGAAAAACAATTCGAACCAATGGTCAACGGCCTTTCTTCTGCAGAATTCAAACAGGCATCGGAATACTTAAAATTTTGGAACAAGGGAAAAACCGACAGCGAAAAGATTTATTTCAGCAAAAAAATCGTTGAATTATTGTCGAAAAAACGCGTTGCATGAAAAAAATATCCAAAATAGCCATTATTCTTCTTATTATACTGCAGGAAGCTGTTGACACTCTTGTAAGAAAAACAGGGCTAAAGCCGGATGATATTGTCTTAACTGGCTTCAGAAATGGAAAATTTATTTTTGTTCCCCTTGCGGATTTGCCATAAACCCATTCTTCTGCCGCGCTTGGGAAACCTGCAAAAAATTAAATACCCGAATTGCCTTTAATATGCAGTATGGCTGAGCTTAGAAAGGATTATCTGAGAAACCGCTGGGTAATAATTGTTCCAGAACGTGCAAAAAGGCCCATGGCCTTCAAAAAAGCTCAAGAGCCAATTGAAAAGGATGAGGAAAAAAAATGCTTTTTTTGCCCGGGCAACGAAAAGCTGACTCCGCAGGAAATCATGAGAGTGGAAAAAAACGGCCAGTGGGAAATGAGGGTTTTTCCAAACAAGTACCCTGCTGTTGACACAAATGGAAATTCCGAAATACAGCAGGACAACGGGTTTTTCACTTTTTCACATGCATACGGCCATCACGAAGTAATTGTCGAAACCCCGAAGCACGGGGAAACAATGGCGGATTTTTCCACTGCAAAAATAAAAAAAATCCTTGAATTATACATAAGCAGGATTTTGTCTTTAAGCGCAGACCCAAAAATAAAACAGGTTGCTGTCTTCAAAAACGAGGGCAGGGAAGCAGGGGCGTCTATCCAGCATACCCATACGCAGATAATTGCTTACAACAGGCTTGCTGAAACAGTTGACAACGAGGAAAATGCCGGCACTGAATATGAAAAAAAATTTGGAAAATGCCCTTATTGTGAAATAATAAAAACCGAAAGAAAAGGCCCGAGGCTTGTGGCTGAAACAAAAAACGCGATTGCTTTCACGCCTTATGCTTCAAGGTTTGCTTTTGAAGTAAAAATTTTTCCAAAACGGCATGTTACAAGCATAGTTGATTTTTCAAGCGAAGAACTTTCGGATTATGCAAAAATAATGAAAAAAATTTTTTTAAAATTGAAAAAATTAAATGCGCCTTACAATATGTATCTTCATAATTCTGCCCAGGGCAAAAATTTGCATTGCCATATAAAAATAAATCCACGGCTGCTTTCCTGGGGCGGGTTTGAATATGCAACAGGCTGCATAATAAACACGATTTCTCCCGAAGAAGCAGCAAAATTTTACAGGGGCCTGTTCTGAATGGATTTGGACGCAATTTTCAAGGCATATGACATCAGGGGAATTTTTCCGGAACAATTGAACGAAGAATTTGCGGAACGCCTTGGAAAGGCAATTGTTGCCTTTTTTAAGGCAAAAAAAATCGGGATTGCAAGGGACATGAGGCTAAGCGGGCCAAAGCTGCATTCTGCCCTTGTAAAAGGCATTATTTCACAGGGCTGTGATGCGGTTGATTTTGGCTTGTGCTCCACTGATGAATATTATTTTTGCATTGCAAAAACAAGCCTGCCTGGGGGAGTAATGATTACTGCTTCGCATAACCCAAAACAGTACAACGGCTTTAAAATAACAGGAAAAAAAGCAAGCCCTGTCGGCATTGAAACCGGCTTGCTGGAAATAAAAAAGCTTGTTGAAGAAAACAATTTTTTAAACGCAAAAAAGAAAGGAAACGTTTTGAAGAAAAACCTGCTCTGCGCTTTTGAAAAAATGTGCCTGAAATTTGTCAACAAAAAAAACGTGAAAAAATTAAGGGTTGCGGTTGATTTTGGAAACGGAATGGCTTCCCTGGCAGCAAAAAAAGCATTTGAAGAACTGCCAATCAAAATCATTCCCCTGTGTTATGGCCTGGACGGAAGCTTTCCGAACCACGAGGCAAATCCCCTGGTTCCGGAAAACAGGAAAATGATTGAGGAAAAAGTTCTGCTTGAAAAAGCCGATTTGGGAATAGCTTTTGACGGGGACGCTGACAGGTGCTTTTTCATTGATGAAAGAGGAAAATTTGTCCCTGGAGATTTTATATGCGCATTGCTGGCAAAAAATTTTTTGCAAAAGCAAAAAGGCCTCATTTTGTTTGATTTGCGCTGCAGCAAATTCGTGGCAAAAACAATAGAAAAAAACAATGGAACCTGGGAACTGAACAAGGTTGGGCACAGTTTTTTCAAAAAAAACATGAAAGAAAAAAAAGCTGTTTTTGGCGGAGAATTAAGCGGGCATTATTATTACAATTTCAAAAAAGAAAATTATGTTTCCGACAATGCAGTGATTCCTGCCCTGCAAATTTTGGAATTGCTTTCCGTTGAAAACAAAAAATTTTCAGAAATTTTGAAGGAAGCCGAAGAAAATTTTTTTGTCAGCGGCGAAATAAATTCCGAAGTAAAAAACAAAGAGGCAAAAATGAAGGAACTCGAATCTGCCTATAATGCAACAGCAAAAAAAATTTTTTGGCTGGACGGAATTTCAGTTGAATTCGAGGACTGGTGGTTCAATGCCAGGCCTTCAAACACAGAGCCCTTGCTTAGGCTGAATTTGGAGGCAAATTCAAAGCAGCTGCTGGAAGAAAAACTCCGAGAAGTATTAAAAATAATCAGGGAATAATTTGATTTTAAGAGGTGTAAAAATGGTTAAGATTGCGATTAATGGCTTTGGCAGGATTGGAAGAAATGCTTTCCGGCTTGCCTTGAAAAACAAAAAAATTGAAATTGTTGCAGTAAATGATTTGACTGACACAAAAACCTTGGCGCATTTGTTAAAGTATGATTCTGTGCACGGAATTGCAGATGCAAATGTTTCTGCAAAAGAAAATTCTATTGTTGTGAATGGAAAGGCAATTCTGGTGCTTGCGGAAAAAGACCCTGCAATGCTGCCATGGAAAAAGCTTGGCATTGGCATTGTTTTGGAAAGCACTGGGGCTTTTACAACAAAGGCAGAAGCTTCAAAGCATCTGAGTGCAGGAGCGAGAAAAGTAATTGTCACTGCGCCCTGCAAAGGGGGGGAAGCACGGACAATAGTGCTTGGCGTCAACGAAGAAACATATTCAAAGTCTGACAATGTAATTTCAATGGCTTCCTGCACAACAAACTGCCTTGCGCCAATGGCAAAAGTTTTAAACGAAAATTTTGGGATAATTGAAGGGTTCATGACAACAGTGCATGCTTATACCAATGACCAAAAAATTTTGGATTTGGCCCACAAAGACTTGAGGCGGGCAAGGGCAGCTGCACTGAACATTATTCCAACAAGCACAGGCGCAGCAAATGCCCTTGGCGAAGTAATTCCCGCTCTGAAGGGAAAACTTGACGGAATCGCAGTAAGAGTGCCTGTTCCCGACGGCAGCCTCACAGACCTTGTAGTGAAAACAGAAAAAAAAACAACTGCAGAAGAAATAAATTCTGCTTTCAAAAAAGCTTCGGAAAAAAAATTAAGGGGAATTTTGCAGTTTTCTGAAGAGCCCCTTGTAAGCACTGATATTATTGGAAACTTGCACAGCTGCATTTTTGATTCACAGCAAACAAAAACAATCGGAAACCTGGCAAAAGTTTTGGGTTGGTATGACAATGAACTGGGTTATTCACAAAGATTAATCGACCTGATTGAATTTATTGGCAAAAAAGGGTGAATAAAACAGCTAATTTTTCTTGCATTTTTCTTCCAAAACAGACACTCTCTGCTTCAGGCTCTTGTTTTCCGCTGAAAGCTCTTGGACAGATTTAATCAAAAGCGGAACAAACTTTTCATAAGAAAGCGACCAAGTCTGGTTTTGCTCATTAACAGGTTTTTCAACAGCAACGGGAAAAACATTGTAAACTTCCTGTGCAATCAAGCCAATGTCCTGCTCTGGAAACACTTCATTGGAAAAAAAAATTGTGCCATCAGAACTAATTTTTGATTTCTTCCAATTAAAATAAACAGAACGCAAATTATTCACAATTCCCAGTGCGCCATCCAATTCTTTTATATTCGCCTTTTCCCGCAAGTCAGAATGCTTCAAAAAATCCACTGCCCTGATCTCACAACCATAACCGCCACCAGCCACAGTGCAAACATCAATGCCATAAGAAGGATCAGGATTCATAACCCCCAAGCGCCCGGTTCTGGTTAAAACGATTTTTCCCCCGCCCCCAACAGCATTATTTTCAAAGACAGCCATAATGCCGGCAACATTTGGAAGATAACAAAAAACATTGCTGCCTGCTTGCGGCGATGTGTGAGCCTGGCAAAGATTATTGTTCCAAACAGTTGAAGCCTGATTCTGCACGCCCCAGCCTCCGCCAATAGAATCAACGCTGGTTCCATTATAACAATAAGTTGCGCCTGTGACAGTTATTGCACACAGCTTGTTATCCCAAACAATCACGTGATAATAGTTGCCAAAAGGAAATCCAAGCGATTCCCAAGAATTGCCATTATAACAGGCAGGCGCACTGTATGAATTATTTCCAACAGCACAAAGTTGGCCATTCCAGACAGCAAGGGATTTAACATATTGATTAAAATTCGGGGAAGGAAGTTTTTGAGGAGTTGCGCCATTGGAACAATAAATTTCGTCAAAAGAATCGCCAGCAGTGCAAAAAGCCGAATTCCAAACAGTAAAAAAGTCAGATTGATTAGGGTTTATTTGTGGAATAAAGGAACTTAAATCTATTGCAATATTCCAGGAAGAACCATTATAACATCTTACAACCATTGCTGAAAAAATATCCCTCCCATTTTTCATTGTAACAACACAAAGTTGATTATTCCAAGCAAATGGCCTTTGTATAAAAGTATTTGACCCAGTCCACAATCCCGGCGGAGCTGGGGCAATAGAAATCCAATCGGAACCATTATAACATTCTATATTGGCATAAGGAATGGCAATGCAGGGCTGATTGTTCCAAGTTCCAATTGCATTAGCACGTTTTCCAAAATCCGCCCATGTTGAACCATCATAACTAAGAAGATAATGCTCAGCGCCATTTAGAATGTACAGCTTATTGTTTACGCCAATAATCTCGCCTGCCATATTTCCAATGCTGGCCCATTGGTAAGTAGAAGATACTGCAGAATCCAATACGTGCAAAGATGCAGTTGGGCTTGTTGTTCCAATTCCCACATTGCCCTTGCCATAATAAATTGAAGTTCCTGAAGTAATCCACTGGCTTGTGCCACCAGTGCCTGTTTCACATTCCCAGACAGTGCCAGAACTATCAAGCTTTAAAAATTGGTTTGCTTCACACCCTATTGGCGGGTCAATTGCACTAATCGAATGCCCGGGATTTGAAACACCAAAAACAAAACCCGCAAAAACAATGCAAACAAAAAACATTATTACAAAATTTTTTTCAAAATTAAAACTCAAAAAAACCACCTGGCTTTGTAATTGCTAAAATATAAGGAACAGGATATATTTATTTTTGCCTGGAGACCAGTTATTTTGGAATTTCAAAACATTAAATAAAAACTTGCCAATTGATTCAACAAAAAAAATCTGGCTATACAACAGGGCAAATCCTGGCGAAACAAAGTATTTTAAATAGTGGCAACAGTAATTATATATTAATTTTGAGGAAGGTGAATTTACTTGAAAACTAAATTTTTATTGGTTTTTGCAATTGCTTTTTTGAGCTTATTTTTGCTATCCTTAATCAGTTTTTCGCCAAGCTTAACTAATCATTCTGCATTAGCCTTGAATTCAAGTGAACAAAAAACTGGAACGATTACCCCCACAACCGAATTGGCTTCGCTAACACAACAGGCAAACCCAATAACGCCTTGTAGAAAAACACACCCAGTGTATTTAGAGCATCCAGATCTTGATTCAATGCTTTACACTGCAAACAATTCTAATACCGCATTTTTTGCAAGTGGCGAATGCAGCGACTCAGTCACTAAGGCTTCTGTTTGCAGCAGGGATATGGTTTCAAATTATGTCAATAATGAATGCGTCAAATTATCCTGCTATACCACTGATGTTTGGAAAAATGTCTTGGTTTCCAATACCACTTCAAGTTTTGCTGTTAATAATAATTGCACCGATGGTTGTGGAAAAAAAACGTGTGTATTTGCAAAAATTTCTTATAGTGTAACAGTAGATAAAACCAGGTATACCTTGCTAGG
>JAGVNX010000033.1 GCA_020053055.1 Candidatus Iainarchaeum sp. | reverse complement strand
TTTTTCCTTGTCGTTTACTGCAAAAACCTTTGTTTCCAGTGAGGTGCGCGCCCTGATTGTTTCAATGTTTTCAAGCAGCAATTGTTTTTCTTGTGGCAGTGAATAAACAAAAACTTTTGTTGGTTGTTTGCCTTTTGTTTTCACTATTTTTACAATGTTGTTAATGTCTTCAACCAGTTTGTCCAATGCTTTTTCTTCTTCTTCAAATTTGGCATTGATTTTTGTTTCGTCTGCAACAGGCCATTTTGCAGTTGAAAGCATTTTTTTGTTTCCAAGTTTTGCAAATAATTCTTCTGCAAGGTGCGGGCAGAAAACGCTTATTAGTTTTAAAAAGCTTTCAAGGGTTTCTTTGCTTTCTTCTGCCTGCAAGGCATCAAATAATTTCCTGATTTTTATTACTGCAATGTTGTATTCAAATTTTTCAATTGTTTCGGAGATTTCTTTTATTCCTGTGTTTATTTTGCTTTCGCTTTTTGCAGGGCTTTTTCCTTTTTTCACGGTTTCAAAATATTCTGAAACTTTTTTAATAAATTTTGCTGTTCCGTCAATTCCTTCGTCGCTCCATGCAAAATCCTTGTCAGGAGATGCAACTGAAACAAGGTAAAATCGCAGAATGTCAGCAGAATGCTTGTCAATCATTTCAATCGGGTTAATCACGTTTCCCCTGCTTTTGCTCATTACAAATCCGTCTGAACCGTGCAGCATTCCCTGGTTGAACAAGGCTGGGAATGGCTCGTTTATTTTGCAGAAACCGAGGTCGCGCAGTGCTTTTGTAAAAAATCTTGCATAAATCAAGTGCATGCAGGCATGTTCTGCTCCGCCAATATACTGGTCAACTGGCATCCAGTATTCCATTTTCTTTTTGTCAAAAGGAACTGTTTTGTTTTTGTTGTCGCAATATCTCAAAAAATACCAGCTTGAATCAAAAAAAGTGTCCATTGTGTCTGTTTCTCTTTTTGCAGGGCTTTTGCATTTTGGGCATTTTACAGAGAGAAAAGCCTTGTTTGTTGCCAATGGGTTTCCTGTGCCAAAAGTTACTTTTTCAGGAAGCTTAACTGGCAAATCTTTTTCTGAAACAGGGACAATTCCGCATTTTTCACAATAAATAATTGGAATTGGAGTTCCCCAGTATCTTTGCCTTGAAACAAGCCAATCCCTTAATTTGTATTGAATGGTTTTTTTTCCTAATTCTTTTTTTTGCAGTGCTTCTGTTATTTTGCCTGTTGCTTCCGTATTTTTTGTTCCGTTGAATTCTCCGGAATTAACAAGCAAGCCTTCTTTTATAAAGGCTTTTTCCAATTCCTGTGTTTCTGTTCCGCTTGGCTGAATAACAATTTTAATCGGAATTGAATATTTTTTTGCAAATTCAAAATCTCTTTGGTCATGGGCAGGAACAGCCATTACCATTCCAGAGCCATAATCTGCCAATACAAAGTTTCCCACAAACACAGGAACCTTGTCACTGGCCATTGGATTGATTGCATAGCTTCCAGTAAAAGCCCCTTCTTTTTCAAGGTCAATCGCGTCTTTTTCACTGGTAGACTTGATTTTTTTTAACAAGCCATAAACTTCAGCTTTCTGCTCTTGAGTAACCAATTCTGATAATCTTGGGTGCTGGGCAGAAATAACCATGAATGTTACGCCAAAAATAGTGTCAGGCCTTGTAGTAAAAACAGGCCATTTTTCAAATAAGCAGTTTAACACTTCTGGTTCTTCGCTGCCATTGAAATGGCTCTTGTTGCCCTTTGAAAGGAAATATTTTGCGCCCAGTTTTTTTGCAATTTCTTTTGGATGGCCAAAGGGGACAATGTGGTCTTCTTTGTCTTCAAGGATTATTATTTTTTCCGCCTTGCTTTTTATTTTTTCAAAATCAAATTTCCAATCGCAGTATTTTTCCAAAACAGGCCTTTTTTTCTTATCCTTAAATTCGCATTTCAAAGGAGGCGCGATTAACAGCAAACCGCTTATTTTTTTGTTTAATTTTGGCAAAAGCTTCATTGCCAGGGTTCCTCCAAGAGAATGGGCAATCAGAATGGTATTTTCGTTAAAAGAATATTTTTTTGTTACAAAGGATAATTGTTCTTCTAAATTCGGCTCGTTTGTGCCTGGCAAATCTGGCGCAAAAACAATTTTTCCGCCCCTTTTTTCTATTTCTTCTTTTAACCAATTCCAAAAAACGCTTTTAGAATTGTCCTGGAAGGCATGGAAAAAAACAAATTCCTTGTTTTTTAAATCTCCAAAAGAAAATATTTCAAAAATAATTTCTGTTCCAAGGCTTTTTCCAATCCAGTTTTCCTGCATTATTTTTATTCTTTCAGGCCAATTAAGCTTGGGAATGCCGCACAAAAGCTCTTCTGCATAAGCAGTTGTTTTCAAAAACCATTGTTCAAGATTTTTTATTTCAACATCAGTGCCTTCATGGCGCCAGCATTTTCCATTATGCACTTGCTCGTTTGCAAGCACAGTGTTGCATTTTGGGCACCAGTTTGCAGGAGCCTGTTTTTTGTAAACCAGGCCTTTTTCAAAAAACTTTAAAAAGAAAAATTGGTTCCACTTGTAATATTCGGGTTCAAGGGTAACAACCATTCTTTCCCAGTCATAACTCAGGCCAAGCATTTTTTGCTGGTGAACAAAATTTTTTATTGCTGTTTGTGTGAATTTTTTTGGGTGTTCTCCTGCCTTAATGGCAGCGTTTTCTGCAGGCAAGCCCAAAGAATCATAGCCCATTGGATAAAGGACATTAAATCCCTGCATCCGCTTATAACGCGAATAAACATCTCCGATTATGTAATTGAAGGCATGGCCCATGTGCAGGCCGCTTGCAGAGGGATAAGGAAACATTTCTAGGCAATAAAACTTTTTTTTGCCCTTGGATTCCTTGGCCTGAAAAACTTTTTTTTCAGCCCATTTTTTTTGCCATTTCGCTTCAATTTTTTTGAAATCCATAATATCCACCAGTGGCATTTTTAAGCCAGCAAGAATAGCAATAAGTAATTGTAAATATTTAAAACAGAATCAGAAATTGCTTTTCTTGTTGAATCATGCGCAGCAATAAATAGCACCTGAAAAAACAAGGCAAAAAAGGATATTTAAAGCTATTTTTTATGATGCCCTCCAAGCCCGGGTTTTTTACGCAAAAAACGATTTTTTTTCCTGTTCAGCATCTGCCTGGCCTGCTGTTTTCTTTCTTCTTTTCCCAAACCATGAATAAAAGGATTTCTGTGAAAATCAAGAACAAGCTTTGCAAACTGGAGTTTTGAAATTGTACTCGGTTGAGGGTGTATTCCGATTTCTTTTACTCTTACATCCCAATCAGAATTGTTTTCAACTGCAATGTTTTTTCCGGGAATTTGTATTCTTCTAAAGCCAAGTCTTTCCCAAAGCTTTGCCCTTGCCAGAGTAACAGCCCTGTCTTCAATAATGCTTGAACCCGGCACAGGCCTTACAGCAATGGTTTCTTCC
Source organism: Candidatus Iainarchaeum sp. (assembly GCA_020053055.1). Taxonomy (GTDB): domain Archaea; phylum Iainarchaeota; class Iainarchaeia; order Iainarchaeales; genus JAGVNX01. Next base: position 389 of record JAGVNX010000033.1, on the reverse strand, counting down.
ACAAAAAACCTGGCTTCTGGGATTTTTTTTGAAAGCTCGGATTCTGCATGGGCAAATAAAAAGCGCGCAAATCCTCGCCCCCTTGCATTTGGGTCAATTGAAACCATGTTAATGTAAAAAGACCTTGATGCAGAACTGTAAACAAAGCGCAGCCCGCCAACAACTTTTTCTGAGCCTGCTTCATTTCTAAGCAAAAGCACAAGCCCAGGCTTGTGCCTTGCAAAGGAAGCAGATTGCTCTCTTTTTATCGCCTGCAAAAAAGACCTATCCCCATCACTAAAAGCATGTTGATAAATAGAATAAAATTGTGCCAAGAGCGCATCTGGAACAGGGCTGCTTGAATCAAAAACTTTTACAAAAAATTTTTCAGAATGCATATCAGAATAGAG
>JAGVNX010000035.1 GCA_020053055.1 Candidatus Iainarchaeum sp. | reverse complement strand
CATTCACAGTGATTACTGATGATTACAGCATACAAAATTTTTGCCTTTTGTTTGAAATTCCCTTTGAACCAATAATCCAGGGCAAAATCGCAAAAACAATTTCCTTCAAAACAGTTTGCTCAAACTGCGGAAAAGAATTTCCAAACCCAGTAAAAGAAAAGCGCTGTGACATCTGCGATTCCGCATTAAAAAAAACCAGGTAACACTTTTTACCTTGTAGCATAAAAAAACAGGAAAAAAAGCGCAAAACCCATTGTTGAAACTATTTCTCCAAAATAAAACCCAAGCCCAAAAAGCCATGCTGCCAGCACAATAAAAACCGTGATTATTATTGAATTTTCCAGCGCCTTCAATATTCTCTGGCCCTCTGTTTTTTTCTCTTCTTCCACTTTTTTCACCCTAACAAGCTCAAGATTATTGAAGCCCCAAAGAAAAACACAACAAGAAAAGTCAGCTTGTGCTTTTCCCAACCCGTGTTTGCCACAAAAAAATCAAGGGCAATTGCAAAAACAAGGAACAGCCAGATTGGCGACATTTCAAAACGCCACAAGCCAAAAATATCCAGAATAACCCAGACAGAACCAACCAGCAGAATAAATTTCCAAAGCCATTTTTTTCCGTCGTGTGTAATGAAAACATAAGTTGCAAGCAAAAAAACCCAGTGCAAATTATTCAAAACAAGGCCAATAACCCATTCCAAATCAAGGCTTAACACGTGATTCAAAAATTCCAAAAACATTTTTTCACATCGTCAAAAAAGTTATTTCAAAAAAGGCCAATACTATGAAAAAAATTATCCCAAGCTCTGTGAACATAAAGCCGTCTAAAAAATCCGCGCCTCTTGAAGAAGCCAGCAGAATGAAATATAGGAATATTGTAACTCCGATTGCAACGCAAATCCTGTTTAACAGCTTCATTTTTTCACCTTAAAAAAACATTGTAAATTATTATTGCGCCTATTGACTGGAATTCAGAAATCCAGATTAATTTGCTCTGCAATTCCGGGGTGTTTTCCGCAAAAATTAATACGACCACTTTTGTTATGTAATAAATCCCCAAAAATCCGCCTACGAAAAGTGCTATCCCGCCAAGAGTTTCAAAGTCGCCCCATGCCCAGCCCAAGAGAAAAAAAACAATTACTCCTAGAATTACTTTTTTTCCGTTGAAAAAAAAGAAAATCAGCACTGTTACTGCAAAAAGCCAGTGCAGATTGCTGGCTATCAAAGAAGCCAGCCAGGCCAAGTCAAGGCTAATCAAGTGATTGAAAAATTCGAAAAGCATTAAATAAATCGGCCAAAAAACCTATTTAAGCATATTTATTAACTGTAATTAGTTAATTATTGTGTTTTGGCTTGTTTTTTTTATTTTAAGCGTTTTACTATGAGAATCCAGTGCGGCAGAGTGCGTTTTTCGCTTCTGTCTTCAGAATATTTATAAAATCTTGCAAAAAAGCCTTGTTTTTCAAAAGCCCTTGTTATTTCATCCAAGAATGAAACACGAAAACCCGGCAGCTCTATGTCAAGCCCAACTAGCATTAAGCCGTTGCGCTTTAAAGAATGGGCAAATTTTAGCAGGTGTTCTTTTTGAATTCCAGGATCTGCATAGTTTATAGAACCGTATAAAGAAAAGATTGCATCGAATGGTTTTGCCGGAATAAAAAATTCTGCATTTCCGATTCTTATGTTGTCTATTTTTCCTGACTTTTTTTTTTCAGAAAGTTTTTCGTTTGAAGCCAAGCTTAATGCTGTTGTTTCTGTGCTTATTCCAATTGCAGACAATCTTTGCTTTAATTCCCCCAAAAAAACTCCTTCGCCAGCACCGTCTTCAAGAAGCCTCATTATCTGCCTTGGTTTTGCAATTCTTTGCAATGCATCCAAAATGCTTGTGCCAAAACCCGCTTGATACAGCCCAAAACTAAAAAAAGGATTGTAACTCCGTGCATAACTTCGGTTATTCCACCAATATATTTCTTCTCCTAAAAAAGAAGCGCGTTTCTGGCGCACTTTTCTTACTATTCTTTTTACATAATTTCTTGGCCCTTTTGGTTTCCACATGCCAACAGAATTAACGCTTGGTTATTTAAAATTATTTCTTGCCTTTGCCAGAATCAGTTTTTATTCTTCTTTTTCTTCTGAGCCTATTCCTTCTTTGCCGCTTAGTTCTGAGTTTTCAACTATGTAATTTTCTATTTTTTCGGAAATTATTTTTCTTTTTATTGCAATTCCTATTGAAATTATTGCAGCAACTGTGACAAGCAGGATAAACCAGGGGCTTTTTATAACTGCATTGGCGCTGTCAACAAGGCTTATGCTTGCAATTTGCTTTACCAGCTTGTAGTTCAGTTCCATTACATTTGTGCTTTTGTAGCCTTGCCAGACAACCTGGTTTATAGTTACTATGCCTTCAGGTTTTACTGGTTTCTGGATTTCCGCAAAATTTGGAAGCCTTATTGTTATTGCTGTGTTTTCAGGAATTATTCTTACTCCGCCCAGCAAAAATTGGTCAAAAGTCTTGTTCTGCAATGAAAATTCAATAAGCCTGCCGATTTCAGCTTTTTTTTCTGCAATCGCAGTGTTCAACGAATATTTTATTTCAAGGTATCTTTCAACGTTTTCAACAAAATTCACTTCTGCCCTGTTAAGCTCTGATTCTTTTCCAATGTAAGTGTGAATCCTGCTGTCAAAGGTTTTCCAGCCGTCAAGGCTGATTCCAATTTCCTCGTTTTTTTTCATGAATTCTTTTAACTGGAATTCGTTGGGAAACTGCAAATAAAACTTTTCGCTTATCAGCGCAAAACCATCTTCGTCAATGGAAATATCTATGGTGTGCGAACTGATTGTGTAATACTGGGCATCAGCAAGCCCTGCAAAAAAAATCATTGCAAAAAAAAACACAAAACCCAAATTTTTTTTCCCCAATTTTTCACCAGCAAGCATTGAATAATTATATATTTAATAATGCAAATTTGCTTAATAAACCTTTTCAGGCCTTTTCTTGAAAAGAAAAGCCCTGGGAAAAGAAAATTTTTCATTCGGAAAAATTGTGGTTCGCTGGCTCACATCGCATTCTCAAAAAGAAAATCTTTTGCAAAGCAAAAGTTCTTTTGGCAACCTGCCTTTTCTTGGACCATGCAAAACCAAAAAGGTTGCGTGGCCTCGCAAAGCTTTGCTTTGCAAGGAAGAAAAACCCTGGGAAAAGAACAATTTGCTAACCCGAATTGGTTGCTTTGCACTGCTCCAAAAAAAGAAAATGCATTGCGATTGTACTAGCCCTTTTTAAATTGTCTTTCACAAAAGTATTTTAGTGAGCCTATGGTTGAAATCCAGTATTTTGGTCATTCTTTTTTCAAAATAGGATTTCCCAAAGGGAATATTCTAATCGACCCGTATATTAACTCAGACTGCAAAGACCCAAGTTTCAAGCGGCTTGTTTGCTGCGCTGCAACAAAAAAAGATTTCAAGGGAACTTCCCTTATTCTTGTAACCCACGAGCACTTTGACCATTTTGACAAGAAAATCATACAGGAAATTGCAGTAAAAGAAAACGCGTGCGTTGTTGCCCATGACGATATTCTTGGCGAACTAAACCTCCCTAAACACCTGGGGCACGATATTGCAATGAACCAGACAATAATGTTAAGGGACACAAGCATTACTGCAACTCCCGCGCACCACCCGAACAGTTTTTATCCGCTGGGCTTTTTGGTCAAGCAAAACGGCCCAAGCGTTTATCATGCGGGGGATACTGACTTATTAGATGATTTTTCAGGAATGAAGCCCGACATTGCCCTGTTGCCTATTGGCGGTGAAATGACAATGGATTGCGTTGATGCAATCCGCGCAGTAAAAACAATGAAGCCAAAGTTTGCAGTGCCAATGCATTACAATACTTTCAAAATGATTCAGCAGGACCCAAAAGAATTCCAGCAAAAAATAGAGCAAAGCGTCCTGAAGACAAAAGTAGTGATAATGAAACCCGGTGAAAAAAAGAAATTCAAAATATAATTTTTTTAATCAATTTCTTTTTCAGCTGCTTTTAATTCTTTAATTGTCCCGATGTCAAAAACTTTTCCCTGCACTTCAAAACAACCCAGCCTTTTTTCTTTCATAAATTTTTTTATGCTGCCAGTTATTTCAATTTCCCTTCGGGAAGATTTTTTTGTTTTTTCAATTGCATCAAAAATCTTCGGTGAAAACCAGTAAAGCCCGGCATTAATAAAACCAGTTTTTTTTTGCCCGGGTTTTTCAACCAATTTTTTTACTATGCTGCCTTCGGTTTCCACAAAACCAAATTTTGAAACGTCATTGACTTTCTTTACTGCCACAACAGCGTCGAATCTTCGGGAATTTTTTTCGGCAAACTCAAAAAAGTTTTTTATAAATTTTCCATCAAAAACCAAATCGCAATAGGAAGCCAAAAAATTTTTTTTGCCGCAAAATTTTTTTGCAAGCCCAAAACCATGGCCTGTTCCAAGCTGTTCTTTTTGTTCAACATAGCAAATGCTTGCCCCCAAAAAATCGTTTCCAAAAAACCCGATTACCTGTTCTTTCAAATAGCCGACTACAAGGCAGATTTCAGAAGCGCCTGCACCAGCAAAGCCTTCAAGGCTTCTTTCCAGGAGCGGCTTGCCTTTCAATTCAACCATTGCCTTTGGCTTTGAATCAGTCAAAGGCTTCATCCTTGTCCCTTTGCCTGCTGCTAAAACAACGACTTTCAAGATTTCACCCTGGACCTTCTTCTAATTTCTGCCCACGATACTATTCTAGCGTTTCCCCGTGAAATTCTTCTAGTTTCTGCCCGCGATACTATTCTAGTTTTCCCCCGCAATATTCTTCTGATCAACGGAATTATTTTTTTCTTAAATTGTTCAGCAGGCAGGTTTGCATTCATTGTTATTAGCCTGTCTACCAAAGTAACCCGCCACTTAAAATCAGGATTTTCTTTAAACGCAAAAGCAAAATTTTTTGACCGGTATTCTTCTGCTAGTGCAATATTCTGCATCTGAAGAGGCGTGATACATTGCCTCCTGAGTTCTTCTCTTTTCTCAGTAGCTTCCCCGCCAAGCGCATAAAGCACTTGCTCTATTTCGCGTCTTTCTTGCGCATCAAGAATCTTTGCAACAATTCGTGCCCTTTGGTTAACAGCTTGTTCGCTTACCCCAAAACGAGCCATTATTTGCCCCTTTGTTTTAAACTCGCCTGTTCCTGCAAAAAACCTGCCGATTGCAGCATCAAGCTGAAACGTTTCTTTATCAGGCATTTCATATCTATGCTTGGCAATTTTTCGTGTGTTCGCCTGCCTTGATTCGCTGGTTTTACCCATTTTCGCCCGCTTCATAAAAAACCAAAAAAATTTTCATTTACTGCAAGCGTTATATTTCCATTTCCATCAAATCTTTTGCGACAATTACGTTTGCGAATGCCTGCCGTGCCTCGTTTTCGATTTGTTCATTGTCCTTGTTGCGCGGGCTTAAATGCGTTAAAACCAATTGTTTTGCCCTTGTTTTTTCCGCAACTTGCCCTGCTTCAAAAGCAGTTGAATGCTTTGTTTCCCTTGCCCGTTCTTTTTGGTTTTCCAAAAAAGCGGATTCATGCACTAAAATATCGGAATTCATTATTTCGTCAAAATAGCTTTCACTAGGAAGAGTGTCCATTACAATTGAAACTTTTTTTCCAAGCCTGCCTTTTGAAAAATCCATTACTTCTTCCGGCTTGAAAACTTTTCCATCAACTTTTACTGCCAGGCCCTTTTGCAATTTGCTCCATAATGGGCCTTCGGGAATTTTTAAGTCAAGCGCTTTTTTTCTCTGAAATTCCCCTGCTTTGTCTTTTTCTTTGAAAACAAAGCCAATGCAGGGAACTTCGTGTTTCAGGGGAAAGGCTTCAACAATGCATTTTTCCTCTTCATAAATTTTTCCCCTGCGGGCTTCTTTTGCAATTATTTCAAAGTCTTTCCGCATCATTGCAAGGTTCAAAGATTTTCTGATTTGTTCTTCAGTGCCTTTTGGCCCGAAAACATAAAGCGGAGCATCTCTTCCATGCATGCTCATTGTCGCTACTAATCCCGGAAACCCCAAAAAATGGTCTGCGTGAAAATGCGAGAAAAAAATTGCCTGCACTTTCATGTAAGAAACCCCGCTCTGCATCATCTGCCTTTGTGTCCCTTCAGGGCAGTCAAACAAGAACCATTTTCCCTCAAATTGAATTGCTGTTGCAGACAAGTTTCTCTCTACAGTCGGATTGCTGCAGCTTGTTCCCAAAAAAACAATTTTCATTCCAATCACTAAAAAAATAATGCTTGTAAAAGTTTAAATAAGAGAATAGCTGCTTGTTTTGCTTGATATGCATTACCTGGCTGGCAAAAAAATAATAAGAGTGCGCAAGGCTTCTTACAAAATTGTTTTTGATGGCCGCCAAATAAATATTTTTGCTCTTTCAACAAGGAGCAATTCCCATGCTCTTCATCCCCTAATTGCAAATGCCTGGTACCATGTTCATGGCAATACTGTGCTGTTTGATTCTGCCAGCATTTCACACAGGTCTCCGAGGGTTGTGCAGGAGCTTGCAGAAGCAGTTGAAGCTGCTTTCAAAAAAGCAAATCCAAAGGTTGTGATAAGAGGGCGGGGAGTATGGTTTCGCACATTAAAGCAGCCAGTGCCTTTTTCGCTCTCCGGGCCAAGGCGTACTTTTCCACGGAGGGCAAGGAAGAGAATAAGGCCTGCTTAACAGTTTTTAAAATCGCTTGGACTTTTTTTGTTAATAATTCTTTTATACTTGTTTGTTTCTTATTTGTCTGGTTGTTATGCTTGTTTCGCTTAATCCTTTGCTGCAAAAGGCCTTTTGCGGGAAATTTGCTGTTCCTGCTTTTAATGTGAATTCAATGGAAATGGTTCAGGCTGTTTTTTCTGCTGCAGAAAAAGCAAAAAGCCCAGTGATTATTGGGGTTAGCCCAAGCGCGCTTGAATATTCTGCTGATTTGCTGCCAAGCATTGTTTTTGCCCATGCAAAAAGATTTTCAAAAATTCCTTTTGCGCTTCACCTTGACCATGGAAAAAATTTTGACGACTGCAAAAAAGCAGTTTCCCTGGGTTTTTCCTCTGTTATGATTGATGCCAGCATTGATTATGAAAAAAAAGATTTTCTTGGAAAGCATCCTGCAAGAAAATTTTCTGAAAACGTTGCCCGTACAAAAAAAGTTGTTGCCCTTGCGCGGAGCAAAGGCATTTCTGTTGAAGGCGAAATAGGCACGCTTGGCGGCATTGAAGATGCGACAAATTCTTCTGTTCATTTGACTGACCCTGAAGAGGCAAAAAAATTTGTTGAAGAAACAGGCATTGATGCTTTGGCAATTGCAATCGGCACTTCCCATGGCGCTTATAAGTTTAGTGGAAATCCAAAGTTGAAATTGGAAATCATAAAGCAAACAAGAAAACTTTTGCCGAAAATGCCTTTGGTTTTGCATGGAGCGTCTTCTGTTCCAAAGCCGATTGTGGAACAGTGCAAAAAATTTGGCTTGCAGATTTCTTCAGAAGCACAGGGAGTCCCTGTTTCTGAAATAAAAAAAGCAATTTCCTTTGGAATCTGCAAAATAAACATTGACACTGATGCCCGCCTGGCTTTCATGGGGGCATTGCTGCAAAAAGCGCATGATTATCAAGGGCAAATTGACCTTCGCGAATATTTTGGGGCAGGAAGAACAGCGCTTGAAAAATTGTACGGGCAAAAAATAAAGGATTTTGGAAGCGCAAACAAGGCATAAAAAATTGTTGGTTTCAAAAAGTAAAGCGCTTTGTTTCGATTGTTAAACCAATTCTATTTTTAAGCTTTTTACAGAATTAATTATTTTATAGCATAAGCAAATTCTTTTTTTTGGTGTTGTTGTGGCTGAAAAGAAAAAAGATTGGAAGTCTACTGCGGAAATTCCGGTTTCGGAAAGGCTTATTGGCCAGATTGTAGGCCAGGAAAGAAGCGTTGAAATAATCCAAAAGGCTGCGGCGCAAAAAAGAAATGTTCTCCTTGTAGGATTGCCCGGCACCGGAAAAAGCATGCTTGCACAGGCAATGGCAGAAATTTTGCCTTTAAGCCAATTGCAGGACATTCTGATTCTTCCAAACGGCTCTGACCAAAACAATCCGCGCGTAAAAGCAGTGAAAGCAGGCGATGGAAAAAAAATTGTGCACAAAGCTAGGCTCGATTCGCAGAAAGAAGACGACAACATGCGCTTAATGGGCTTTTTATTGCCAATGGGCTGGTTTTTGCTTGCATGGGTTTTTTGGTATTTGAAATGGTATTCAGACATAATTTTTGCAGCGCTTATGCTGATGGGCGCATTCATGTTTGTAGGCTTAATCCTTGGCTCGCAAATGAAAACAAGGGAAAGCAAAAGAACGCCAAAATTATTGGTTGACAATTCAGGAAAAAAAACAGCTCCCTTTATTGAAGCAACAGGTGCAAGGGCGGGCTCGCTTCTTGGTGACGTGCGCCATGATCCTCTACAAAGTGGCGGCCTTGGCACTCCGGCTCATTTGAGAGTTGAGCCTGGAATGATTCACAAGGCTTCGGGTGGAATCTTGTTCCTTGATGAAATTGCAACTTTAAGCCCAAAGGCACAGCAGGAATTGTTGACTGCAATGCAGGAAAAAAAATATTCAATTACCGGGCAAAGCGAGTTAAGCAGCGGTGCAATGACAAGGACAGAGCCTGTTCCATGCGACTTTGTTTTGGTTGCAGCAGGCAACTATAAAGATTTGAAAAAAGTCCATCCTGCGTTGCGCTCAAGAATCAGGGGTTATGGTTACGAGCTTTACATGAATATTGACATGCCTGACACAGAAGAAAACAGGTACAAGATTGTCCAGTTTGTTGCACAGGAAATAAAAAAAGACGGAAAAATCCCGCATTTTTCAAGGGAAGCAGTTGAAGAAATTATTTTTGAAGCAAGAAAAAGAGCAGACCATAAAAACAAATTAACCTTGAAATTAAGGGATTTGGGGGGATTAGTAAGGGCGGCTGGAGACATTGCAAAAGAAAAAGGCCATGCTCTTGTCCTTATTGAAGACCTTATTCAGGCAAAAATGTCAGCGCGGACTCTTGAACAGCAGATGGTTGACAAAATGATTGAAATGAAAAAAGATTATGATGTTTATTTGAGCAAGGGAGCAGCAATTGGGAGAGTGAATGGCCTTGCAGTGATGAGTGACACTTCAGCAGGAATGATTTTGCCAATAGAAGCCGAAATTGCCCCTGCTTCAAGCAGGTCTGAAGGAAAATTAATTGCCACTGGAAAGCTCGGGGAAATTGCAAAGGAAGCAGTGCAGAATGTTTCTGCTTTGATAAAAAAGCTTTCAGGGAAAGACATTTCCACAAGGGATTTGCATATCCAGTTTTTGCAGACTTATGAAGGCGTTGAAGGGGATTCTGCAAGCGTTTCAGTTGCAACAGCAGTGATTAGCGCCCTTGAAGGAATCCCGATTAAGCAGAGCCTTGCAATGACAGGAAGCCTGAGCGTAAGAGGCGAAGTTCTCCCTGTTGGCGGCGTAACCGGAAAAATCCAGGCCGCAATAACCGCTGGTTTCAAAGAAGTGATTATTCCCAAAGCTAATTTGCAGGATGTTGTTTTGCCAAAATCAGAGCTTGCAAAAATAAAAATTATTCCCGCAAGCAACCTGAACGATGTTTTGAAAAATGCTTTTGAAACAGGCCAGAAGAAAAATTCTTTTTTGTCTTCGCTGGAAAAAGTTTTAAAAGAATTTCCAAAAATCAAGGAAAAAATTTCAAAGCCGATTCAGGGATAATTTTTTTTATTGTTCTTTGTACCATTTTTCATATTGCTTGTGATTGCCCACAAACCAAATTGTTTTGATTTTTTCTTTTTCATTTGTTTTCAATGCAATCCTGTTTTGCCCGATTTGCAGAACATAAAATTCCAATCCGAAACGCATGTGCCTTGCAGGAGTTTCGTTCTTTTGCTTCTGGATTTTTTTCCAAATTTGCTCTTGCGTTGCATTGTCCATTTTTAAAAAAAAGACATCCCATCCGGGCTTGAAATCCAGTTTATACAATCAGCTCACTTGAAACCGTATTTTTTTTTCACTTCTTTTTCACTGATATTTCCCTTGCCCGCTTTTTTGAGTGCTTGTTCTTCTTTTTTTATTTTCAACGCAACAAGGTTTTTTTCCAGTTCTTCGGGGTCTTTTAGCACGCCATATTTTTCACCAAGGTTAAGCACTCCTGCCCGTAAAACCTCTGTTTTTGTTTTGAAATAACCTTTTTCAATGAGCAGTTCAAGAATGCTTTCAGGCACGCCCCCCATTTTTACAAGAGTTTCTACACAAACCACCATACATAAAAAATATACAAAAAATATATAAATAAATTGGCGGCGGATATGCGGTATTAGCGGTTGACGCAGGGATAAAAATATTGCCAATGCTTTTTATGGCAGTTTTCTTGGTCTTCCTTCAAAAATAGATATGACTGTTGCTTCTAATCTGGCAAACATAGTTGCCCATTCTTCTGGGCCTATTTCCTGTCTTCTTTCAATTTTGGCAATTGTTTTGTCAAATTCTAATGCTGATTCTCTCAGCGCTTTAAATTCTGCAGGGCTTATGCTTTCCGGCAGGTCGTTCCAATATGCTTCTTGTTGTTCTCGGGAAAACTGCTTTGCATACTTGTATCTTTCAAATCTTATTTGTTCCAAAAGTTCAAGCATTAACCCAAAACTTGTTCTAAACAATCTTAATCGCATAAGCGCTTTTTCGGGGCTGTTATTTTCAATCTTGCGAGTTTTGGCAGCATTTGTGCAATTGCTTTTGCTTTTGGCCTGAGCTGGTCATACAAAAAATCTATTCTTGCAGCCCGCTCGGCACTTTGTTTTTGGAAAGAATCTACCCCGACTCTGGCTTTTGCCAATTCTTCCAAAACTTTTTGTTGTCCAGCGGTTTTGTTTGCAAGGTATTTTTGCATAATCCCGTCTGTTCTTGGCATGCCCGCCTTGTATAATGCCCTGAAGTTTCTGCGCATGCTTTTTGCAAGGGCATTTTTGCCCTGTGGCGTGTTCGGTTTTTTCCAGATTCGTGAAATAGAGAATCCCTTTTTTTTTATTGCGTCAGCAGTATTCTTCCTTCCCGCATTTTGAATTTTTCTTTTTGAATTTCTTTTAGTTCTTTTGTTTTGAAGTCTGCGAATGCAATGCTGTTTTTTGCCTTGTTGATTTTTTCTACTTTGCCGAGCCATTTTCCTTCTTTGTTGTAAACAGGCAGGCCAATCAATAATTTTGTTATTTTTTCTTTTATGTCCATTATGCTTAGCACTCTGAAGGAAAAAAGAAGAATTGCAAAGCTTCCGATCAGCGTGATTAGGAACCAGGCCAGGTCTGCTTGCCTGAGGAAGACAAGTGTTCCTGCATCCAGTATAAACCAAATCATTATTACTGAAACTCCTGTCAGCAAATATTTTCTGATTAAATATGCTTTTTTGAAGTGGATTACGTCAAGTATTCTTCCGATTATCATGCTTAATGCTGCCAATACCAAGAAAATGTATGTTGACTGGATTATGCTTACTGAATCCAGCAATAAGTCTGTCATTTGCATTCCCATAAAATTGTTGAGTGCAGTGTATGCTCCGAAAGCGATTATGAAAAAAGCGCCTATGTAAAACAAGGAGCTTATTCTTTGCAGTGAGATGCTTCCTGTTATTCTTCTCAGGTTTGAAATTGCCATTTCTTCTATTCCAAATCCTTTCAGGAGAAGGTATGCTCCGACTATTAGCATTAATCCCTGTATAAACAGTGCTTGTGCCCCGTAAAGAAAGGTCAGGGCATAAAACAGCAGAACAATGCCCGGCAGCCCAAATGCTATTCTTGCAATGTAAGGGTCTTTTAGGGCTTCTTTTACTGTAAAAAAAGCAGATTCTATTTCCATTGCCTGTTTTATTATCACTGTTTCTTTTGAAACAATTTTTGCCCTGCTTTGCAGGACTGGAATCACTTGGTCGTCTTCTGCACCGTTTGTTACCAATACAAATCCTTCGGCTGGAAATTTTTCCAGTACAATGTCTAGTTGCCTGCTTATTTCCCTGTCGGATTCAAAACCGGATTTTCCAATGCCTGTTACTGCTGCAATTTCAAGGTTTTGGAATTTTGGCTTTAATTCGTCAAATTTTTTTACTGCTGCAAAAATGCAGTTTGCATCGGATTCTGCCGGGTCTGCCAGTGCCAGTTTTGAAGCTGCTTTCAAATTGGCTTCCCGCCCAATGACCGGGCCTTGGACATTTGTTTTTCTGCCCAAATCATTATCCCTGTCAACAGAAATAATAAGAATTTTTTCCATGCCAACGCCAGATTTAAAATTCAATTTTTTTGCGTTTTAACGCGTAATTAATTGTATTCAATCAAGTATTTATAACTTATAATTAAACAAAAAAATGCTTTTATTTGCAAATCGTTTGTTAATAACAATATGGAACTGGTTTTTGCACTGCCTGCAGTCATTGCCCTGTTTGCCCAGTGTTTTTGAGCAATGCAATGTTATAAATATATTTACAAACAAAGTCTTTATTATACAAATATCGAACAGGTTTTTTTTGTGGCAAAAAGATTTTCAAATGTCGAATCCCATAAAATAAAGCAGGCAATTTTCCTGCTTTTAATGGTCCTCATAATTACGATTATTTACCTTGCCCTTACAAACATGGTTTTTTTTGCTTATGTTCTCCTTTCAGTTTCCATTCTTTTTATTCTCGGTTTTATTGTTTGGAGATATGATTTTCTTTTAACCCTCAAAGAATACGAAAGGGCAGTCATTTACAGGTTTGGAAAAGTTTCCCGTGTAGGCGGCCCTGGCTGGACATTTGTTCTGCCTTTGATTGAATCCTTCAAAATAGTTGATTTGAGAACCCATACAATTGACATTCCTCCGCAGCAAATTATTACTGCAGACAAAATTGTTCTTACAATTGATGCTATTATCTATTTGTATGTAAAGCCAGACAAACAGTCAGTAATCAACAGTGTTGTGGAAATAAAGGATTATGAAAAGGCATCTGAAGAATTTGTAAAATCAACAGTAAGGGACGTGGCAGGAACATTGACGCTTACTGAGCTTATTACGAATATTGGCGAATTCAACAACCGGGTCCTTGCCGAAATTGAAAAAATTGCACAGGCTTGGGGAGTTACTGTTGAAGCAGTCCAGATTTCAAACATTAAAATTCCAAAAGAACTTGAAGATGCATTGACAAACCAGAAAGCTGCTGAACAGCAAAAGCTTTCAAGGGGGCAACTAGCGGAAGCCCACAAGCTTGAAATAGAAGCAGTGAAATCCGCTGCAGAACAATTGTCTGACAAGGCGCTTGCATATTATTATATCAGGGCGCTTGAAAAGCTTGGCGAGGGAAAAAGCACAAAATTCTTTTTTCCCATAGAACTGACAAAGCTCGCAGAAGGAGTCATGGGGAATCTTTCCGCAGGCAAGCCCAGCCCTGATTTGGAAGAATTGTTCAAAAAATACAAGCCAGCACTCAAAAAAATATTGGGCGGCAAGTAACCGGTTGTTATTCAAATTTTTTTTTGCACAAGCAAAATCCGATTTTTTCTATTGGAAAAAAGCTTTTTTTCCTGCACAATATTTGCCATCAAAAATATTTTTTGTTTTTCATTGATGAACATTATGCCAAGGCCTTTCTTTTTAAGAAAAGGCAGGTTGCCAAAAGAATTTTTGCTTTGCAAAAGATTTTCTTTTTGAGAATAAATGCGAGCATAGCGAACCACAATTTGCAGAGCAAATTGCTCTTTTTCCAAGGTTTTTCTCTTCAGAGAAAAAGCTTATGTGCTTGAAACAATTACAAATGCTTCTATCAGCGCGCCTATTGCTATGCAGGCAAAAGAGGTTATTATCAAGAGCACTGCGTCTTTTGCAATAGTGCCTGGTTCGTGCTTGTAATAATGCCTTTTTGTGACCATTATTCCTATTATTGCGCCGGCAATTGCGCCAATGAAATAACCGGATGCTTCAAATAAGCCGTGTGGGACAAGCCCAAGTGCATTGAACATGCCGTGAAAAAAAGCCATTATTCCATTGAACAATCCGAATTGCTTGTAACTTGTTGCCAATGCAAGAATGTCTTTTCCTATTACCACGCCTATTATGGAGCCATTCCAGGCAATCAAAAAAATTGCTCCAGCGCCAAACAGGATTGACAATATTATTGCCAATGCCAGTACTGATGAATTGTTTATTATGATTGCTTCAAACCAGCAGAGAATGTTTTTGCCGCACGAATTTTCTTTTGCAGTGAACATTCCGGAGCCTGTGAGATTGCTTTTCAATTGGCCTATTTGCGTTAAACTGGCTTCTTGTGCTGAAAAAATGTCTTTTTTCATTTCCATTGGCAGCACTGAATACCAGAAAGCATAGCTTATTATTAAGCCGATGAAAATCCATGCGAATGCCTGCAATATGTTGAAGTGCCTTGCCAGAAAGGTTGCTGCAAAACCCGGGTGTTTTGCTTCTCTTTTTTCTTCGTGCTTCAAAAGGGTTTCCATTAAGGGGATAAGGCCTATTGTGAAAAAGGCTATTCCGAGCCAGCTTGCGCTTTCCCTGAAAATATAGTATGCTATGAACATTGCAATGCTGCTCATGATTATTGCATGAAGCATCATGAGCAAGGGGTGCCTGTGCACTGATTTTGCGCTGAAAAGTGTTTCCAAAACCATAAAAATCATTTTTTTTCCGTTTCTTTCTTTTGTAAAAATCGCGCTTTTTTTTTGCAAAGAAAGAAAAGGGCGGTTTTAAATATATTGTGATTTAATTAATATTATAAATGCAAGTAAGAAGAGAAAGGTAGAATATTAATTTATTTTTTTTCTATTTTTGGTTTGAACGAGGTTTTGTTGATGGTGAAATGTTTTTTGCCGGGAGAATTTTTGGCTACTGAAGAGGAATTTTCGAAAGGCGAAAATACTTTTGAAGAAAATGGAAGCATTTTTTCAGATTCTTTGGGAAAGCCGTGTGAGGACAACAAGCTCAAGGTAATTTCTATTGTAAAGCCAAGGATATTGGCGCAGCTTGCAATTGGCAGTGTTATTTTTGGCATTGTAATGCTTGTGAGGACAAATTCTGTTTCAATAGAATTGTCTTCCCTGAAAACCAGTTCTGAAAGGCAGGTTATAGGCAGTTCTTTTGCCATGCTTCCAGTGAGAAATGTTTCAAGGGAATATGTTGAGGATTTGAAGCAGGAATTTAAAATTGGGGATTTTGTAAAAGCCAGGGTTGCAGAAGCCAAGCCCTGGGGCATTGACCTTAGGACAAACGAAGCAGACCTTGGGGTGATAAAGGCATTTTGCAGCAAGTGCAGGCACTCATTGCAGTTGTCCGGCGCTGGCTTGAAATGCACCAACTGCGGGAATTCTGAAACGCGCAAGCTCTCGGCAGAATATGAATCGTCCTTTGCTTTTCCCGAAGAAAAAAAAGTGCAATTATAATTTTTTTTCTAAAAATTTTTTTTCGAGGTGTTGTTTTTGGAAATAACTGTTTTGGAAAACAAAAAAGATTCTCTTGAACTTGTAATAAAAGGCGAAAGGCACACGTTTTCTGGGCTTTTGAGGGAAGCATTGGCCAATGATCCAAAAGTCGAATTTGCCGCATGCACTTTAAGCCATCCTTTGGATAATGACACAAAGCTCATTGTGAAAACAAACGGCAAAACAGCTGCAAAAGCCCTGCGGGATGCCTTAAAAACAATTGATTCAAGCCTCGGCGAATTCGAAGAAGCAGTGAAAAAAGCCTTCAAAGAATAATTCTTTTTTTTATGAGGGCTTATGCCAATGAAACCTTTTTTGCGCGTTCTTGGAATTGACGACGGCTTTTTCAAGCCCAAAACAAAAACACAAACACTCCTAATTGGCGTGATTTACAGGTTCGGCCATACTGTTGAAGGGATTCTTTCTTCCAAAATAAAAGTGGACGGCTTTGATTCTGCAAAAAAAATAATTGAAATGGCAAAAAAAACAAAATTTTCAAGCCAGGTTTCCTTCGTGCTTTTAAGCGGAATAAATTTTGCGGGCTTCAACATTGCAGATGTAAAAAAAATTTTTGAAGAAACAAAAATTCCCATAATAATTGTTTTCCGCAGGAAACCAAAAATCGAAAAATTTGCCAATGCGCTGAAAAATGTTTCCTGTTTCAAAAGGCGCTGGGCCCTGATTGAACAGGCTGGAGAAATCCATTCCTTTAAAAAAATTTTTTTCCAGTTTTATGGCTGCCGAGAACAGGATGCAAAAACAGTCCTGCAAAAAACAATTTTGCACAGCAATATGCCGGAACCAGTGCGCCTGGCGCATTTGATTGCTTCAGGCGTCACAATCGGGGAAAGCACCAGGCCCAAATAAGGTTAAAAACAAAAATTACTTATTATAACAAGGGTTTTTTTGTGAGCCGCAAGAACAAAAAAAATTTGCAAGGCAATCCGGAGCAAAGGGAAACCGAAAAAGGTTTTTTTGTTGTTCTAAAAAAAATCCAGGCAAAATTAAAATGGATAGACCCGTTTGCCTATGTTGATTTGTTCCTGATGCCAAGAATCAACCCTTCAAACAATGAATGGCTTGGCACTATTGTTTATCTTGTTTTTGCCTTTGTTTTTGCCTGGTTGATTTACAATGCCCTGGGCTTTGCTTTTGGCACTTCTTCGCCAATGGTAATTGTTGTAAGTGGAAGCATGGAACCCTTGTACCATAGGGGCGATGTAATCGTTTTATTCGGGGCAAACGTGCAGAATGTGCAAGCACAAGAAGCAGACTTAAACCTGCCAAGCTTGAAGAACATTCCATTTTCCAAATTTGCAGTTACAGAACCAAAAGACAGCACAATGGAAAACCAAATAAAATCAATCAAATTCAACAATGGCATTGAAATTCCAGTGCGAAAAACAGGAAGCATAATTGTTTATTTTTCCGAATTGACACAACAGCCAATAATCCACAGGGCAGTTGCCAAAATTCGCGCCCAAGACGGTTATTATGTTCTTACAAAAGGCGATTCAGCGAACAACCCTACAATTGACCAAGACTGCGGAAAAGTTTTTTATGCGGGCAAGGAAAAATTAATTCCGTATGGAACAGAAAAACCATGCATTACCCTTTACCCTGTGCCGATTAAAAATCTCCAAGGCATTTCAGTGCTCCAGATTCCAGCAATAGGCTGTGCAAAACTCTGGCTTTTTGACGATTTATTAAGCCTGCTTGCAAATGGAAAACTGCCAGCAGACTTCAAAGGAATATGCTGATTTTTTTGCTAATTAAGGCGTGTTGCGCGTTTTTTTCGCTGAAAACTATTAAAAACCTAACCCACTGTAAAATCAGTACTCGATTAAAAAAACAGAGAGCCAATTTTTTTTGGTGTTCCCGTGAAAATAGTTTTTGAAAAAGCATCTGATTTCCAAAAATGCATTGAGGCAATTTCAGTGCTCATTGATGAAGCCGAATTTCTTCTTGACGAAAACAAGCTTTCGCTTAAGGCCACAGACCCTTCGCAGATTTCAATGGTCGACTTTGCAATTGACAAAAAAGCCTTTAAGGAATACGATGTAAAGGAAAAAACAAAAATCGGGGTTGACCTTTCTTATTTTAGCCAGGTAATGAACAGGGCAAAAGCAAACGATTCCCTTGTATTGGAACTGGATGAAGACAAGAGCAGGCTCAATGTAATCTTTGAAGGCGCATCAACAAGGCACTTTCAGATTCCATTGATTGACATTTCAGCAGCAGAGCTTCCAAACCCAAAAATAGAATTTGACACAGAATTGAAAATCAAGGCAGGCTTGATTCAGGATGCTTTGAAAGATGCTTCGCTGATAAGCACCCATGTTTCCTTGGGCGCAACAAAAGAAGATTTTTTTGTAAGGGCAAATTCCAGCAAGGGCAATCTGAACAGCAAAACAAAAAAAGACGGAAAAAATTTGGTTGAATTAAAAACAACAAAAGAAACAAGCAGCATGTTTCCGCTTGATTACCTGCAGGACATGCTCAAAGCGCCTTCTTCGGATTCAGAAATAGAATTAAAACTCAAAACAAACGCGCCAATCCAAATAAAATACAGCATCGGCGAAGCAAAAATCACTTATTTTTTGGCGCCGCGCATTGAAAGCGATTAATGCTTATTTTTTTATTTTTCCCCTTGCCTTTCTAAAAAACTTCAGCATTTCATGCTCAACAGGAAAGGCAAAAAAATTGTGTTTCCACCTCCACAATGCTGTTTTGTGGAAAATATTTTGTACAAAACCAAGTTTTTCAATATGCTTTTTTTTGTAATAATCACAGGCATACGGAAAAACAAAGTCCATTAGTTGTTGTGCAATTGCATAATTTTTTTTTGAAACCCAGGGAACATTGTTTGCAATAATCTCAAAATCAGCCCATTCTTCCAGTGTTTTTGGCTCCTTAAAGCCAATTTTTTTGCTTATTTCAAACAAAGGGTTTCCCGGATAAGGCGTGTAAACAAACAATAAAATTGCGTGATATTTTTTTTCATGCAGGCTCTTATTCAGCATTTTCAAAATGTCCCAGATTTCTTTTTTCACTCCGGCATTTGCCTTTTTTTTGTCCAAATAATCCGGGTATTTTGGAATTCCAGCCATCAAAGAAAAAACAGCGTCAATATTGTGCTTGCGCGTTATTTCCGCAAACTTGACTGTTTCTTCAGGCGAAGTGTCCTTGTCAATCAAATCCAAAATTTCCTGGCTTCCGCCTTCAGCGCCAATCAAAATGCTTTTGCAGCCGCTTTTTTCCATCAATTTCCACAATTTTTCATCATACATTAGCAATTGCTTTGTCCTTCCGTTTGCATCGCCCCACTCTATTTTCCATCCTTTTTTTATGATTCCTTTGCAGATTTTTTTTATTCTTTCCCTGTCAACAAAAAAATTGCTGTCATTAAAGCCAAAAAAGCCAATATTGTGCTTTTCAACAAGGAATTCCATTTGCTTCAGAACGCGTTCGGCTTTCAGGCCGAACCATTTTCTCTTTGAAAGAACAGGCTCAACGCAAAAAGAACACCTGTGGGGGCAGCCATAAGAAGTGCACAAATTAATGTATCTTTTTCCGTTCTCAAAAGGGATTATGTGCTTTTCAACATCCACAAGGGAAAAATCAATATCCGGAAAATTGTTCACGTCCTCAGGCTCTCTGGAAGGGTTGATTCTGATTTTTCCATTGCTTTTATAGGCGATTCCCTTTATTGCGCCAAGGCTTTTTTTTTCTGAAAGCGCTTCAGCAAGTTCTGCAAAAGCCCTCTGCCCCTGTCCAATCACAGCAATGTCGGCAAATTCGCTTTTCAGAGTTTCTTCAGGCAAGAGCGAACAGTGATACCCGCCCCAGACAATTGGAATGCAGGGTTTTTTTTTGCGGACAAGTTTGATTGCTTCAATCGAATTTTTTATCTGGTAACCAGTCATTGAGCTTACGCCGAAAAGAACAGTGTTTTCGTCGATTGTTTCGCAGATTTCCTTTTTATAATCTGAATCGGGGTTTGCTGAAACAATTTTTATGGAAAATTTTTTTTTGTCAATCAGGGAACAAATTTCCATTAAAGCCAAAGGCAATCCGAGATAATAACCGTATTTTGACGGTTTTGGCATGAATAATACAATTTTCTTTTTTTTGTTTTTTTGCATTAAAACTTTTTTGTACAGCAAACGTTTAAATAATATTTATGCGCCAGTTATTTACAATGTGAGGCAAATGGCTATTGAACTGAAAAACACTGTTCCCTGGAAAAAGGCAATTGATTCTATTTCAAGCTTTATTTCCGAAGGAAATTTTCATTTTTCGGATTCGGGAATTTTTTTCAAGGCGATTGACCAGAGCCAGGTTGTTTTCGTGGAATTTGAATTGCCAAAAAGCGTTTTTGACAAGTATTCAATAGAACCGACTCTTGTCGGGGTTGATTTGGTTGAATTGGGAAGAATAATGAACAGGGCAACGCCTGAAGACAGGCTTTCAATGGATTTAACAGAATCAGAGCTTTTCCTGGTTTTTGACGGGGAAACCACAAGGCATTTTTCCCTTCCCCTTATTGACATCAATGAAGAAGAAATAAACATTCCTGAAACAAAATTTGATGCAAAAATCGAATTGAATTCACGCATTCTGAAAGAGGCGATAAAAGACGCAGCGCTTTTCGGAAGCAGCGCGGTTTTTAAAATAAAAAATTCTTCTTTTTCAATTGAATCGCAAGGCAGTTCCGGAACAGTGAAAGCAACTTTGAAACCGGCAAAAGTCACGAGCATAAAAAACACTGAAAAACCCGAAAAACCAGAAATAATTTCCAAGTATTCCCTGAATTTTTTGCAAAACATAGTAAAAGAAGCAGATTTGGACAAAAAAATCCTTTTGGAAATGAAAACAGATTCCCCCATGAGAATATCCTATTCGCTCGGCCCAAGCAACATACAATTCAGGCTGGCACACATGATATTGTAAATATTTAAATACTTGGTTGTGTTTTATTTTCTTATGAATTCCAATGCCCAAGCGGAAATTGCTATTTTTCTAATTGTGGGAGTTATTGTTGTTGCAGGGGTTGCCTTGACAGTTTTTAATTTAAGTTCGGGTTCTTTTCAGATTCTGCCAAGTTTGGCAAAGCCTGTTAAAGTTTATGATGTGAATAATCCTGTTCCTGTTTGTTCGACTTCTGATTCTGGTTATGATTTGAATCGTTTT
>JAGVNX010000031.1 GCA_020053055.1 Candidatus Iainarchaeum sp. | reverse complement strand
GCTCCGGCTGCAAAGGGAAAATATGAAGATGCATGCGCGTTATGCGGAACAGGCAATACTGACAAAAAATGGATGGGGCAATACTGGCACAAGCGTTGCATGAGGTCTGCAAAAAAAGCTTCAAAGAAAATGATATAATTTACTTTTTTCAAATTCTCGCCACCTCCATTAAATGAATTTTTTCTTACGACTTGTGCGTTGTTCGGCTTAAACTTTTCCCTGAGCTTTGGCTCGGGTCGGCTTGCGCCTAAAAGTTTAATGCCTCCAACGCACTCAACGTCTCCAGAAAAAATTTCTTTTTTATTTTGGAGGTGGTTCGAATGAATTTTGAAAAATTTGAGTTTCCTCTTCCAACACTGGAAGAGATAAAAATAGCAAAAAGGCTTGCTGCAAGCAACCCAGAAGACCTCGATGATAGAGACCTTTGGATTTTGAACGAGTTCTGCGGAAGTGATTCTTATGAATAGTGGAAATCCAGAGTCTCAAACTATTTTTAAGCCAGAAAAGCTAAATTCTTCTATGCCCGAAATAATTGTTGATGAAGAGAAATTTCTTTCGATATTTTCAACTGCCGCACAGCACAATGCTAAGAATTATTACAAAACCTTGGAATTGAACAAGGCTATTAAAAATTGCTCTGAAATTTCGCGACAAATTAACCAATCAAAAAGAACTGTGGCAGAATGGATATCTGGTCAAAAAGTCCCACACGCAGTGATTGCAATTAACGAACTGAAGAACAATAATTTATTGCTTCTTATTGAAAAGCCAGACTCAGAAGCTTTCAATTTGTTTGTTGAAATTTTTGCTTTTGTTTATGGCGATGGCACGCTAAAAAAAGACTTAGGCGGAATTGACCTTTTTGGACAAGAAGCGGATTTGGTTTTATTGCAAAAGCGCATCGAAGCAACTTTTACTTTTAAAACAAAAATAGTCAGAAATCATCATCCAAGTATAATAACAAAAGAGAATAAAGGCATCGTTTATAAGCGACAAGTTGCTGGTTTTGCTTATGCTTTAAGGATTCATTCTGCTCAATTAGCCAAGCTATTATATTTAGCTGGCGCTCCAAAAGGAGACAAGGTAACTCAGGCAGTTGCTATTCCTGATTGGCTTATGAATTCAGCAAAGGAGACGAAACGAAAGTTTCTTGGGGTTTTATTTGGAAATGAATTACAGTGCCCTATTATTAGGGCAAAAAATGCATTCAGTTCTCCTCAGTTGGGATTTCACAAAATTGAAAGCAGGGAGAAAGATTTGGAGAATTTTCTTTGTCAGATTAGGGCTTTGCTAAAGGAATTTGGCATTGCCACTTCTCCAGTGGCTTCTGAAAAATGTAGAACAATCCGCAAGGATGGCAACCACTCCCTGAAAGTATATTTTGCTATTGATTCTCACAGCCCGAACATTTTGCGTTTGTCCAAAGAAATCCCCTTCAAGTACGCAGAAGCAAAACAGAAACGCTTTGAAAAAGCAATTCAAGCATTTCTTGAAAACTCACAACACTTAAAGCAAGAGTGGGAGTTATACAAAAAAGTAATTCAAATGCACGACAGCGGCTTAGGGAGAAGAACAATTTTCAAACAACTAAAACTGCCAAAAAAATATTTTTATAGAATAAACGCCTGGATTCACTACGGGCAAAAGCCATTGTATTATAATCGCAAAGAAATCTTCTGTTAGTTTATTTTTGTTGTTCTTTCTGTTTTTCATACCATGCCCGAATGCTCTGGCAGATCATAATTATGGCGCTAACTCCAGCTAACCAGCGAATCAAGTCCCTATCAAAAAACAACATAATTATGGAAAACACGATAACAAGGACAAAAGTAAATTTGCGTTTTTTTATTGTGTCTGCAATATTACCCAAATCACGACCTTGCTTTGCCCTCTCAAAGAAGTCCCAAATTAGAAATACTAAAAAATAGATATAAAAAAAAGCAGAAAGCCACCCATAACAAAAGGCACTATTAAAAAATTTGGATGCCCTATTGAAAGAACAAAAAAAGCAAATAGTATTATGGCCCCCATTATGTATGAAACCAACAGGATTTTGTGAGAAATGGATTTTTTACCCAGGTTCACCTCTGTTGTAGTAGTAGTCCAAAAACCAACCTCCCTAATGTGCCACCTTATTTCCTCATCATCAGATAATTCTTTTTTTGCTTTGTTAAAATTTTTCAAATCTTTTTTACTTGGATTTGTACCAATAATTGCTTCTTTTATCTTAGGCCCTGTCAATTCGGAATAAGGTGCAGAATCTATTTTTGGAGGGCATTTCTCTTTTAAGTGCGCTAAAATTTTTTGTTTTATTTCATCTGTTTGCATTTATACAAAAAAGTTGTAAAGTTAATAAAAGGTTTTCTTTTGGCACTTTGACAAGGGCGCGCGTAAAATGATTTGATTTTTGCAATCAGGGCGTTTTTGCTTCTTCAAGGATTGCCTGAAGAGTGCTTTTTTGTTCTTCTTTATCTTTTACTATGATTATTTTTTTTCTGCATGCAAAGGTTATCAGGAAAACAACTATTGCTATTGCTGCGCTTGCAAGAAACACTGTTTTTAATCCGTATAAATCCGCTATTATCCCAAATAATATAGGCCCGATTGTGCCGCCAAGGCAGCTGATTCCGTAATAAATTCCAGTCATTTCCCCGATTTCCAGGTAGGGGATTATGTCAGAAATTATGCTGTTTGTGGAAGGAACGATTAATGCCATTACAAATGCAAGTGCAAAGCACAGTATTACAAAAATCAGCAGTATTCCTGTTGTAAAAAACAGGGCTGTTGAAACTATTGCCGAAAGAAGCAGCCCTATGAGTATTATTTTTGTTTTTCCTTCTTTGTCTGCCAGGCCTGCCAGTGCAAAGCAGAACATGAATGGAATATGCAGAAAACCGTATAACAGCGCTAATCCCGGCAATCCAAGCTGTATATCTTCGCTTAGCAGGGGAATAAGAAAGTAAATTGTGTGCAGTATTATTGAATTGGAGAACACGATTATTGCAAGGATTATTGCTGTTGCCCCCAATCCCAAAAAATCCTTTATTTCCTTTTCATAAACCTTGTCTTTTTCAACTATCTCTTCAATTGCCTTTGTAATTCCTTCTTCTTTTTGTTCGCCTTCTTTGTGGAATGTTTTTACTTTGAAAAAAAGCAGAAGGCTTGCAATCGAAAAAGGCATTAGGGCGAAAAATAACTGGTTTATTGTAATTGCAGTGTATGCTATTGCAGCAGCCCCGATTATTGACCCTATTACTATTGCAAAGTTTGTTATTGTGGAGTACCAGCCGAATGCCTTAAGGCTGTTTTCTTTTGTAGTGTTTTCCCGTATCAATGATTCTGTTGAAACCCAGAGAAGTGGATTTGAAATTCCATGAAAGCTTCTTGCAAGGATTAATCCTGAAATTTTTCCTGCAAAGCCGTAAAACGCCCCGACAAGAGTGTAAAAAACCAGTGCTATTTTTATCAGCTTGTTCGGCTTTGCCTTGTCTACAAGGTCGCCGACAGGAATTGAAGCCAGAAAAATAAAAAGGTTCAGCAATCCAAAAATAATTCCGACCATTGTGTAATTCGGGGCTATTGATTTTATGTAAAGCGGAATAAATGGTTCTATTATTCCCCAGGCTATTACAAAAACAAAAATTGTCAGGAGCATTCTTTTTACGTTTTCAGGAAGCCCGGGCCCAAAAATGCTGAATGTGTTAAGCTTAAAGTGCCTTGTCATTTAGTTCACTTTTTTGAGCTCTTCGTTTAATATTCTGCTTATTTCTGTGCCGCTGGCTTTGCCCCTGAGCTCGTTCATTAAATCTCCCATTAAAGCGCTGGTTGCAGCAATTTTTTTTTCTTTTACAAGTTCAATGTTTTTTTCAATTATTTTTTTTACTGTTTCACGTAATTTTTCTTCAGAAAATTTTTCAATCCTGAATTTTTGCATTATCAAAGAAAGATTTTTTTGCGGTGTTTTCGCCCATTCTGCAACCACGCTCAACAAAACCTCTTTGGCGATTTCCCCTTTTTTTATTGCCCCAAGCAATTCAACAATCATTTCATTGGTTATGTTCTCAACAGGAATTCCTGCTCTTTTCATTTCAGTGAAATTTTCAAGCAAAAGTATTGCGGCAGTTGTTGCATTGAAACTTTTTTTCAGCAGTTCTTCGAAAAAACAGGCATAATTGCTTAATTTCATTTCATTCGCAAGTTTTTCACCGAGGCCGTGCTTTTTGTACAATTCAAGCCTCTGTTCAACAGCAAGAGGCAATTCCTTTCCAATTTTTTTCAATTTTTTAAGGCTGATTTTTATTGGGTCAAGGTCTGTTTCAGGATACATGCGTGCAGCTCCGGGCAATGGCCTGCTGTACTCGCTGTTGCCTCCTTCCAAAGGATTTCTTGTTTCCTCTGGAATTCCAGCTAATGCCTGTGCACACCTTTCACGGACAATTTGAATTGCATTAAAGCATTTTTCTTCTTCGCCTGAAACAAAAGCAAAACAGTCTTCTCCGGCGCATTCCAATTTTTCATTTACTTTTCCGATTTCTTCTGCGCTGATTCCATAGTTTGGCAGTTCGTCGGAATGAATTATTCCCTGCAAGCCGGTTTTTGCTTTTACACAAGAAGCAAGCTCTGTTCCAAACCTTCTGCCTGGCTGGATTTCTTTCCCTAAAATTCCTTTGCATTTTTCAAGCTTTAAGCCAAAAACTTTTTTGCCATTCAAAAACTTGCACTGCGAACCAGAAAAAATTCCGCTCAATTCAATTGTTTCATTTTCAAAGTTTTTTGGCGAAATTCCCTTTGCAAGCATTTCTTTTTTCAATTCAAGAAGATTAAATTGCCTCAAAGCCTCTCTTCTTACATACTCGTCAATCATTTCCAATTCCTGCACTCCCTTTATTTCAACGCGCGCGCCATTGGCAATTGAAACATTCAAATCCTGCCTTATTGTTCCCAGGCCACGCTTCACTGCGCAGGTTCTTCTCAATAATTCCCCGATTTTCAAGGCGCATTCTTTTGCCTCTTCCGGAGTTTTCAAATCCGGCATTGTTGCAAATTCAACAAGCGGAATCCCAAGCCTGTCAAGCCTGTAAATGATTTTTCCTTCAAGTTTTTGCATTGGCCTTGCAGCATCTTCTTCTAAAATTATTGTCTGA
Organism: Candidatus Iainarchaeum sp.; assembly: GCA_020053055.1. Classification (GTDB taxonomy): domain Archaea; phylum Iainarchaeota; class Iainarchaeia; order Iainarchaeales; genus JAGVNX01. The sequence goes on along the minus strand of JAGVNX010000031.1, from coordinate 23,394 downwards.
ACCCCGACCTCTTTATTTGAAATTTTTATTTTGCCGCCAGTTGCAATTAAAGCTGTTCTTTGAAACCCCGAAGTATTGCTTCCGTCCACAACAGTTTTTCTCATTATTACGGTTTCATCAACAATCTTTGCTTTGCACATCAAAGCAATTTTTAAAACAGTTTCCAATGCTTTTTCATCAGCAGGCTTCGGAGGCTCATCATCAAGTTCAATTTCGCAATTTGTATCCGCATATGCTTCGTAAAAATATTCCAATTCTTTCTTTTGGGCTTCTATCGCGGCTTTGTCAAATTCGCCGAGCTCCGATGCAACAGCCCTTAAATGCCTTTTTACTATGGCATCAGGCTTGTCATCTCTTAATATTGAAGGGCACCTGCAGAAAAGCTTTCCAGTATCCAATTGCTGGTGAATCTCCAAACCAGATTTTAACCCGAGCTTTTCAAAATCCAAATCCATAAAACACACAAATCAATAAACAAAGAACAGCAACAAATCAACAATAATAAACTAAGAAGAAATTAATAAAGATTACTTGCCAAGCACAATTTTCTTTCCAAGCCTAAAACAAGTTCGCATCAACTTTTCATCCTTAATTGCTTCATTTTGGCCGTGCGCTTTTGTACTGATTTTCCCGCCTATTTTCAGGGAACAAATTTTGCAAAAAGTCTCCAAGGCTTTTTCAGCGGTTTTCAAAGATTTTCCGCCTTCAGAGCCTGCCACAACAAGCACTGCTTTTTTTCCTTTCAATGTTTCTTCCCAAAAAGGGCAGAACCTGTCAAAAAAATTTTTCATTAATCCTGAAACATTGTTGAAATAATTCGGGCTGCCAAATACAAGGACATCAGCATTAAACATTTTGGGATAAACCATGCGCATATCATCATCCAGCCTGCAGGCCCTTGTTTTTTCACAGCAAAGGCAGCCGTCGCAAAGCAAAATATTTTTGTCCCTTAACAAAACCAGTTCAATCTGCGCCCCGGCTTCTTTGGAACCGTCAAGAATGCGCTTAAGCATAGCTTCAATATTTCCCTTTCTGGGAGAACCGCAGACTGCAAGGACCTTCATTTTTTAGCCTAAAAAAATTGCAAGCACAAATTAGAATTCATTAAATGCCAAAAAAAATTTAAACTGATTTTTCAGTTCAAAGATTAGGTTTTTGGCTCAAAAAAACGAATATTTAAATAAGAGAAAGGCTCATGATAACTAATATGGACAAAAAGATTGCATTGGCAATTTTAGCTGCTGCGATTATTTCCGGCTTTTTTTTATTTGGCTGCACCCAGCCAATTGCCTGCACTGAGGAAGCAAAAATCTGCCCTGATGGAAGCTCTGTTGTAAGAAACCCCTCGCTTAACTGTGAATTTAACCCCTGCCCAGAAGCCAATTGCAAAACAGAAGGAGAAACAATCCCAGTAATTGCAAATCCCCCCTCCTGCTGTGCAGGCTTGGCATTGATTCAGCCAAAACAAGAAGACCTTCTTGGAATTTCAGGCATTTGCACTGCAAAATGCGGCAATGGAACATGCGATGCGGAAACTGAAAGCGCTTACAATTGCCCGCAGGATTGCATAACAATAATTGTTGCTGACGACTCTGGTGCCACGCCAGAAGGCGTTGCGGCTGTAGTTAATGGCAACAATAAATTTGCTTTTGAGCTTTATCCTGAGTTTGAAGCAGAGGAAAATGTCTTTTTTTCACCTTACAGCATTTCAACTGCATTGGCAATGACTTATGAAGGGGCAAAAGGCGAAACAGCAGAAGAAATGCAGTCTGTTTTTCATTTTCCGAGTGAAGCGGATACTCGCAGGCCTTCCTTTGCAAGAATTTACAATCTGATAAACAAGCCAGGCAAAAAATACAAGCTAAGCACTGCAAATGCTTTATGGGCCGAACAAACATATCAATTCCTGGAAGAATACAAAAACACTGTGGAAAAATATTATGCGGGGAAAACAATAAACCTTGATTTTAAAGGCGCTGCAGAAGCTTCAAGGAAAATAATCAATGCCTGGGTTGAATTGCAGACAAACAACAAAATAAAAGACCTGATTCCAGAGGGAATGATTAATAACATGACGAGGCTTGTGCTCACTAATGCTGTTTATTTCAAGGGAACCTGGCTGAAACAATTTGACCCCAAGAATACAAGTGAAGCGGATTTTAAAGTAAGCCCAGAAAGCACTGTAAAAGTTCAAATGATGCGGATAGATGACGAAAACAATGATTTCGGCTATTTTGAAGACGAAAAATTGCAGGCACTGGAACTGCCATATTCTGGCAAAGAATTATCCATGATAATACTGCTTCCGAAAGAGCAAAGCCTGGAAACAATAAAAGAATACCTGAATGCGGAAAAATTTTCAGAATTAAAAGGCAAGCTTGCAGAAAAATCAATGGGAATAGACATTGTTTTTTTGCCAAAATTCAAGTTTGAAACAAAATATTTCATGGCAGAAACACTTGCCAAAATGGGAATGCCAACTGCTTTCTCATTCAATGCTGATTTTTCAGGCATGGACGGCACAAAAAGTCTTTTTATAGGCAATGTAATTCACCAAGCCTTTGTTGAAGTGAATGAAGAAGGCACAGAAGCAGCAGCAGCCACTGCGGTAATCATGGACATAACAAGCATTGGCAATGAAAAGATTTTCATGGCAGATCATCCATTCATTTTTATCATACAAGAAAAGCAAAGCGGAAATATTCTTTTCTTTGGAAAAGCAGGCAATCCAGCTGCATAAAAATCAAGCTAATTATTGCAATGAAAAGTTTAAATTGCTCTGCCCCCTAAGATACAATATGCAAAGACAATCCCCTTTGGGCAGAAGAAGAGGCAGGCCTTCTTTGGGAAGGAGAGAATCAGCCAGGCTAATCAGCCCGCAGCAAATGATTTCTGATTTTGATATGGCAGACAGGAAAATGCGCGCGCAAATGCGGGCTGTTCATGCGCTTAAGTCAAAACTTGGCGTAAAAAACATTGTCGATTCAAATATTGCAAGGCTTAAGAAGCGCTGGGCAAAAAACCGTGAAAAAACGCGTTTGCTTGATAATCTTTTAGATATTAAACCGGAATATGTTTCTTCTATTAAGAAAAGCGCCTGGGCAAGGCGCTTGTTAAAGATTCGTTTGGTCAGGGATCCAAAATTTGTACAGATTGAAAATCTTGCTGCATTTACCCATAATGTTTTTCAGATTATGCGTGCATGCGAAGCAAATGGCCAGCAGTATTCAATGGCAATTGTGGACATTGACAAATTTAAGCGTATTAATGATTCTTTTGGGCATGGAGTTGGGGATGTGGTAATAAGCGAAATGGCTTCAATGCTTAGTAATTTTGCAAAAAAATATGGTGGTGCTGCTGCAAGGGTTGGCGGCGAAGAATTCAGGGTTTTTGTTGCAATGTCTCCCAAAGAGTTTCAGGCAAAACTTGCCGGGCTTCAGATTGCTTTTTCCAGGTCTCTTGAAAAGCCTGAAAGGCGCGGAACCAAGCCAATAAAGGATTGGACTGGCTGGACAGCGCCAACTTTCAGCGCAGGAATAAGCGCAAAAAAAGGGAATAAGCAAGCCTTGCTGAACAATGTTTTAAGCAGGCTCTCTACTGAATCAGATGCAGCTTTGTACGAGGCAAAAAAAACAAGGAATGCTGTGCTGGTTTTCAAATAAAAAATAAGTTTTTTTTCATTGAGCTTCAACAGTGTTGTTTATGGGCATCCTTTCGTTTATTTCCCCGCGCAGATTTTTCTGCATTAGTTCCCTTATTTTTTCCTTGTCTTTGTAATTCCCAAGCAGCCAGGCCAATTTTACAAGGGCGGTTTCTGGCAGCATGTCTTTTCCTTCCAAAACCCCGATTTTTAATAATTCCCTGCCTGCACTGTAAACATTCATGTCAACCCTTCCATAAATGCATTGGGTTGTCATTACAACAATGCAGCCTTTTTTGATTAAAGACTGCAATGCCTTAAAATTTTGCGCATTGATTTTTTCAATGCCAGTTCTGCTCAAAATTGGCAAATTCCCCAAACCAGTCCCCTCCAAAACCAAGCCTTGAAATTTTTGTTTTGCAAAAAAAGTTATTTGTTCAGGAATCAATGCAGGAGTACTTTTCAGCAACCCGGTTTTTTCTTCCATTTTTGTTTTGAAAACAGTTTGCAGTTCATGCCCTTTTTTCAAATAGTTTTGTTCCAAAAATTCTATTTTTCCGGTTTTGTATTCTATTCTTGCAATTGGTTTTGCATTGATTGCCTTGAAAGCGTCTCTTCTGGAAGAATGCATTTTCCGCGTTTTGGTTGGCGGCAATATTACGCAAGCGGAATCGTTTTCGTTTTCGTGCATGCAGATCCCGATTCCGCAAAAATTCGTTTTTGTAATAAAATCCACTGCACACGAAAGGTTCATTGCTGCATCGCTGCTTCCCCTGTCAGAGCTCCGCTGCGCTCCAACCAATAAGATTGGAATCTGCGGGCTTTGAATCATGAATGCAAGCGCTGCCGCAGTATAAGCCATTGTGTCTGTTCCGTGCGGAATAATGATTCCCATTGGCTTGCTGCCAAGTGTTTTTTTTATTTCTTCCGCGATTTTTGCGTAATGGACAAAACGCATGTTTTCGGATTCAATGTTTGCAATCAATTTTGTTTCAAAATTTGCTTTTTGCATTAATTCAGGAAACATTGCCAGCAGGTCTGAAGGCGAAAAAGAGGCAAAAACCCCGCCGGTTTCATAATTAACCCTGCTTGCAATTGTTCCGCCAGTGTGCAGAATTAGGATTTTTGGCAGGGAAGGGTTTTGCTTTATTTCAATTGTTCCAGGCTTGGCAACCTTTTGGCCTTCGGAAATTTTTTTTATCATAAAAATTTTTTTTTCTTCCAAACCCACATTATAACCGCTTTTCAGTTTCAAAAAAAGCATTCCGTTTTCCTTGCTTGGAACAATTGTCCCCAAAAATGTTTCTCCCTGAAAAACAGCTTCCACAAGATTGCCTTCCTTAAGCCCGTGCTTTGCCAAAAAACTTTTTGCTTCCATTAAAACCATCTTTTTTTGCATAAATCCAAAAGCGTGTTTTGTTTATCCTCATTTTGGGTTTCTTTCTTTTGGCACACAATGTCAGGCAATCAAATATTGCTTTTTTGTTTCTTTGCTTGACATTGTGCCTACATTTTCTTTCTTTTTCAAAGAAAGAAAAGGCGGTTTTTGGATTATTAATTGCAATTTTCATTTTTTAAAACAAACTCTATTTGGTTTGAACCTAAAATTCTTGCTTCAATTTCAGAAATGCTGGTTCCTGTTCCCAAGCCGATTTCCTCGGGCTTTTTTTCCTTTATTGCTTTTTCACAGGAAATGCCGAGCATGCAGCTTGTGCAGTAACATGTTGTTTTGCACTGCCCTGCCATGGTTTTCGGATTGTCGCAGCCGTTTGCAATGCAATTTTCGGTTCCTGTTATTTCTATAATAATCTTGTTTTGGTCAGACCCGGAGTTCTCGCCCGATGCAATCAGGTTTATTTCAAAAGTTCCCTCTGAAAGCGCCGGAGAAACAACCATTTTTGTTGTTTCCCCGCCCAAAAGCCTGTTAAGGGGAATTGTCTTTGATGCTTCTGAAAATTTTTTTTGCCAGACTCCGTTTTCAAGGTATTTCTGGAAAACATCAATTTTTAGCTGGCCGAACAGCATTGGCTGTTTTCCAGAATTTTCTATTTCCACGCTTATTTCAACAGGCTCTTTGCTTAAATCAATTGTTTTTTTTGCTTCTGTTTTTTTTAAAACCAATTGTGCCGGCGCATCCCCAAAATAAATTTTGCAGGCATACATGTTTTCTGAAAAAGAGCATCTTGTTGCAGTAATAATTGTTTTTGCAGAATTAAAACCCATTTTTCTTTCATCCCATTCTGTCAAGCCGCATTTTTCATTCATGTTGCAGCAGATTCTGGGGTTGTTGCATTCAAAAACAACGCTTCTGTTCGCAGCATCAAAATTTTGCGCTGCAAAGTTTTCGTTTTTTCCGAAAGAAATTTCCAAAAAAACAGATTTGCCTTCTTTTAGCTGTGCGCCATTAAGATTGTTTGAAAGCAGTGCAAAAGCGTTTTTTTCAGGAAAAAAATACGGCAAAAAAGCGTAAAAAATGTAAATCAATGCAATTGCAATTATTGAAAAAACAAGCATTTTGAAAAAATTCATTTTCCTCCCCTCCTGAATTTTGCCGGCCTCTGCCCGGATTTTGTTTCAAGGCGGAATTGCCATTGCAAAAGCTTTGTGAGGATTGTCGAAACAATGTAAACAATCAAAGTAATCAGCAGGAGCATTCCCCAGTTTTCAGTCCTCAAAAAATATGTTGTAAAATCACCGCTCCAAAACCGCATTCTCAGAGAGACATACAAAACTATTGCAAATGCAATTAAAAAAATAATTATTTTCCACGCATTTGCAATTATTTTCCCAGTAAAGCTCATGTTTCTCCCTCGATTTTCACGTGTTTTTGCTGTTCAAACATTTTTATTATTTCCATCACAGTAGTTGCTTCTTCAGGCTTTTTGTCTGTTCTGATTGAAATCATTCTTGGAAATCTCAATGCAAGCCCGTCTCCCAGCTCTTTTTTTCCAGCAGTGTGCACAGGGCTTTTTGTTATTTCATCAGCAACAGCTTCTATCACGAATTTTGGCTCAACCCAAACATCGGCTTCCAATTCCGAATCAATTCTTGCAAGCTTGTTTTTTGTTTTTATTTTGCTTAACATTTTTTCCAATTCAACTATTTTTTCCTCGCTCATTCCAGTGCCGATTTTTGCAATGCTCCTGAAAACATCTTTTTTGCCGTCATAAACAGCAGTAAGCAATGCCCCCAATCCCAATTCTGTTCTCATGCCCTTGCCTTTGAAAAAACCGATTATTACAACATCAATTGCATCGCTAAGCTCTCCCTTGTAAGACCTTTTTAATTTTATCCAAGCAAATTTTCTTGCTCCCGCAATATATTTTGCATTCAAATCTTTTGCAATTATCCCTTCCAAGCCGTTTTCCACGCTTTCATTAAAAAATTTTTCCAATTCTTTTGCAGAGCCTGTTACAATGCTTTTGGTCAATTCAATTGTATCCCCAGGCTTTATCATTGCTTCAAGGATTTTTCTCCGCTCCTTCAAAGGCAAAGGCATCAAATTTTTTCCATTTTCAAAAAGCACGTCAAAAACAAACAATTTCAATGGAAATTCTTTTGCCTTTTCTTTTATATCATATTTTCTTTTTCTCTGGATAGTCACCTGAAAAGGCAGGTATTCGCCTGTCTGCTCGTTCACTGCAAGGGCTTCGCCTTCAAAAATAGCATCTTTTGCTTTAACCTGTTTTTTTACGGCTTCAACAATTTCAGGAAACATGTTTGTCATGTTTTCAGAACGCCTGCTGAAAATTGTTACCTCGCTGCCTTTCTTGTGAATGCCCAGCCTGAACCCATCATATTTGCTTTCCACAATGCACGTGCCAAGCTTTTCAATTATTTCCTCAGCGCTTGGCAATCTTTCCGCAAGAGTAGGCCTGATAGGAACCCCAATAGTTATTTCAATTTCATCCAGGCCCTTTAAGCCGTTCCGCTTCAATTTTTTTGCAATGCTGCCCAAATCAGAATGCACATTGTATTTTTCCTCAATCTTTTCCCGCATCAGCATTTTCAATTTTCTTTCAAATTCTTCTTTTCTCTTTTCGGGCTTTTTTTCCTTCAAACAATTTTCAATTTTTTCAACCAATTTTTTGTCTTTTTGCGCTTCATCAAAAAGGTTTATTGCAAAAGCATCCATTATTGTCGGGTCTCCAATGCCCAAACGCAGGTTCCCCAGAGGAATCCGAATAATAAATTTTGCTTCAATCGGCTTTGCAGAATTCAATAATTCCGCCAATAATCGTATCTTTGAATCCTGGCTCCCGGCCCCTTCGGATTTTGCGATTTTCAGCAAATTCTGAAAAACTTTTTCAACAGTAAGTTCAGCAGAAAACAATGCGCTTTGCTTTTTTTTCCCGCAGAATTCTTCGCCAACAAGCCCAAGGTCCCCTTTCTGCTTGTACAATTGTTCAATTTCCCTGTTTGAATAGCCTGACACTTTTGCAATCGCATCTTCAACAAACTTTTCCCCCATTCCAATATCCAGGCCCTTATGCGAAGGCGCAAGCTGGCCCTGGCACAAAAAAACCACTGGTTCAATATCCTCAATAGGGGTTTTTTTGAACAATTCTGACAAAAAACCAGTCATGTCAAGCCTGGCACTTGCCTTTTCAATTCTTTCAAATGCCTCTGCCAAAACAAAAAACTTCATGTTAAATAATAAGAAGACTCTTGAATAAAAGCTTTATTTCACAAAAATTGCTTATAGCAAAATGTGATTTTTATGATTCAGGATGATTTCATTTTCAGGCTTTTTTTCGGCAGTTTGGCAGCCATGGCCTTAAGCATTGTTTTCTTTGCAGTGTGCATTTTTTTGGCGGGAAAAATAATCAGTGCAAAAGAAAACAAGCCAGGCAATGCAGTCAAAGTCGCTTTAATCGCTTTCTTAATTGGCATTGCAATCAAAATGCTTTCCTTTATTGACACGATTTTTCTGGTTGCACTGCAGTTCTTCGGGGCTTTGTTTGCAATAAAATATTTTTACAAAACAGAATATCCAAGCTCCGCAATGCTTCTGGCGATAGCAACAATAATTTTCATTATCCTCGAATTGCTCACAGCGCCATGGATAATCGGAGCATGAAAAACAGACAGCATGTTATTTATTCCAAATCAGCGCTAATTCTTAACTGAGAAAAAATGCCAAAAAAACAAGCCGAAAGAAAACCGGTTCATCTTGTTTTTGGACCACACGAAAGGTTAGCACAGTATATGCAAAAACCAGAACGCCATTTACGGCAACTAAAGACTTTTGTATACGAAGAAGCGCATGGCGATATAATGCCTATAAGCCTTCAAGAATTACTGATTATGCGGCCTATTATGTCGCGGAGTCGAAAGCGCCCGCAAGGGCATTCATATGCCGAACAACAGACTGAAATTCTCATCAAGGCACTGCAACGTGGAATCAAAATTAAGCCAGGCGAATTGTTCAAATCGGTGGACGAACAAAAAAAGTACAAACAATTGTTAGATGAAAGTGAAGAGGCACATTTTGCAGCCAAAGCCACCCGAGAACTTGAGCACATCAAACGCTTTGTAGATGCAACTGCGCGCTTTAACAAATTCCGACATCAATTGATTCGCAGGACAATTGCCGCAAGCGAAAAACCATTGCTGATTCGCTATGGAGCCGGTCACTCAAGCTTAAGTCAGGAACTCCGAAGGGAAGGCATTGAAACCAGCCGGGAAATGACTCCCAAAGTATTTAATTATCAGGACATTGCTATCCGAAAACGAATGCTTGGAAAAACGCTTTCAGACGGAGAATACAAAAAAGCGCTTGTTGCAGAAATTTTGGAAGAATGGCTGGGCAAGTGGTCAGGCAAGTCATCTTACGCTTCTGGCATGCAGTTTTTGACATTGGTGAACACTACATTGCTTAACAGAATTCCGAATGATAGCCTGTTATTAGACAGAGCGATTCGCTCTGGTGCTGTCAGAGAAATTTTCCAAGCAAACGGCTTGCCGGAAAAACCGAACCGTACGGAGTTGCGTGCGTTCTTGAATCAACATTCTTCTTTTTGGAAAAGACAGCAGGCAATTCGCAGAACGAAGCGGGTGAAAAGCCCAGCTTAAACAAGAGTCATTCTTATCCAGTTTCCCACAAAATTGCTGATGATTATTACTGCGATTGCAATTGCCAGGTGTTCTGCAATTACTTTCCAGGCAGCAATTTGCGGAGCATTTTTTTCCCGAGGCTTTTTTCCAAAAAGGCTCTTTTCCTGTTTTGCAATAAAAAAGCTCAGCAATGCAATAACAGCCAGGCCATAAACAATGCTCACGAGAACAGCAGTTGAAAGAGGCAGCAGGAAAATTGGAACAAGAAAGGTCAGTGCAAAAAACAGTTTTGCAAAAAAAGTTGCAATCGTTGCTTTCCAGACCTGCATTGCATTTTTCTGGTTTGAGGATTCAGCTGACATATGCATTCCAAGCGCATCTGAAAAAGCATCTGCAATTGCAATAGTCAGGACCCCTCCAATAACCACTAGCACAGAATGTGTTCCTGAATTTAATCCGACCATTAACCCGAGAGTAGTGATTGCCCCGGAAGTCAGGCCAAAGCTCAATCCTTCTTTAACCGAAGAATCCATGCAGATAACAATGAAAATAGTGGTTAAATAATTTTTTGGTTAAAAAAATATTTTTTTATTCCAGTGCAAGGCTTGTTTTTATTGCCTCATCAACTCTTTTCATCGTAGCGGGCTTTAAGGAACCGATTTTTTTAAGAATCCTGTTTTCTATGGAAATAGTTCTTATTTGATGCAGCATGATTAAACTGTCTTTTTGCAGATTGGCTTCCCCCTTTTCAGCAAGCACTGTGAAAGGATATTGGTGCTCTGTGTTGGAAGTGATTGCAGCTACTATTGTGGTAGTGCTTGAAGTGTTGCCCAAATCATTTTGTATTACCAAACAAGGGCGTGTTTTTCCCTGTTCTGAACCAATCACTGGTTCAAGGTTTGCAAGAACAATGTCGCCTCTTTTAATAATCATCCAAAAACCTGCTTGCTTCTTTTTCTGTAGGTTCCCATTCCTTGCAAATTTCAAGGCTTGATTTTGCCATTTTTTTATATCCCTCAATCATTAGCTTTTCTTTCTCTTTTTTGCTTAAAATCTTTTCAACAACTATTTTGCGGTCCTCAAGCTTTACAACTACCTTGTCATGCATTTTAATGCCCTCTTTTTCACGGATTATTTTTGGAATAGTAATTTGGCCTCTCTCTCCCACAGTGCTTACGCTTTCATACAAAAAACCACCTCAAATATGAATATTACATACTAATTCATATTTGATTCGTATTTTAACCTTTGCTGGCAGCTTAAATTTGTCTATCTTTGCGGTCTCTTTTGAATGGGCCTATTTTCTTTTTTACAGAACCAAATGCTTCTTCTATTAATTGATCTCTTGTTTTTTCTTTTTTGGTTTTCATAATAGCCCTCAATATTTGATGACTTATTTTATTCCGCTTCAGCGCTCGAATCCTTGAAGGCCAAATATTCATACGCCCTTTGCAGTGCAACAATTGCTTTTGGCAAATCATTCATATGGAATGAGCTGGAGCTTTGCCATTTTTCTTCTTTGTCCTTATAGCGCTTGTCAAGCGAAACAGTATTGTACCTGCCGCCTTCTTTTTTCTCGTTTTCCCAGATTGCAACAGAGATTGCGCCTGCCTTGAATTTTTTCACAGGAACCATAATTCTACCTCCCTTAAAGCTTTCCCATTAACCTAAAAACAAAAATTGTTTTCAGCAGCAATACCCGATTAGCCTTGCAATAGGGTGGAACCTTTGCATGACCACAAATGGGCTTGCCTGTCCAGTTGCTTCGACAAACCTCAAAACACTCATGCTTAATTTCATTCAAATCACCTCTGAAAGAAACTACGCTTCTGGTGCTTTAAAACGCTTTGAAACGCCAAGTTTCCGCTAATCCTGTGTTTTCAAAAAAAAGAATTCCAATTTTAAACCTTGCCAAAATTAATCTTATTACGGGGCATTAGTCTAGCTTGGTTAGGATTTGCGCTTTGGGAGCGTACGACACCGGTTCAAATCCGGTATGCCCCAATTTTATTTTAAAAAAGTTTTTTTAATAATAAAAGCGATGGTTTTTTGTGCAAAGCCCAAAATACAGGATAAGAAAAGAACCAAAAAATTATTCCTTAAGAAAAATTTTTGGAATTGCTAATCGGCTTGCGAGATTTTTGCAATTCAGGCAGGGCAGGGGCTTTTCAGAGCAGGAAAAAATCATGCGCTTTTCAAGCGGGCACCATATTAATTTGCTTTTAGGCTTATACAAAAACACTTCCGACCCAAAAGCAAAAGCGCTTATTGCAAAAAGAATTCGGATAATTTTGGCTTCTTGGGGGGCAGGCTCAAATTTGAGCGGTTTTTCAAGAGAAGAAATAAAGTGCCTTGGCAAAGTCGGGAAGAAAAGGCGAGCTGGTTTGAGCGGGAAAGATTCAATATTCCCACGGCAAAGCGAGTTTGAAGAATGTGCAGAAGAATTAGACAAAGAACACTGGGCCATAAAGCAGCTTTCCGATATCGACAGATTTGAAGATGCTGTTATGGAAGCACAAAGTTTTGCAAATAATCCCAAAGATTTTGAACGCTTGGCAAGGTATTGGGCTGCTCTTGCAGGCGGCTTTCAGCCAATTTGCAAGCCCGAAGAACGCTCGCGATTACGGGATTTTTGGAAACTTGCAAAATTAGCAGCGCAAAAATCTGGCCACAAGCCATTAGAAAAAGAAATTCTTGAAAGAGCGCGCAACGCAGGCGTAAACCTGCAATAAGAACAATCCAGTCCTAATTTTAAATTTTGCCAGAATTAATTGTATTTGTTCGGGGCTGTAGTCTAGCTTGGTTAGGACCCTACCTTGGGGCAAGCTTTTCGAAGTTCAGCCTGTTAGGCGTTCTTTCGAAAACTTTGGAAAGTTTTCCAAAATGGTAGAAACCCGAGTTCAAATCTTGGCAGCCCCAATTAAATTTTTAAATTGGTTTTTATGGCAAATAAGAAAATTCTGAAGGCGTCTTCTTACTACTTGGAAGATGTTCTGGGCCTGGATTTGGATAAGCGTGCTGAAGAAGGAAAGCTTTCTTTTTTGCTGCTAAACCAGCCGCCTGTTTGTGATTACCATTGCAGAAGATGCTTCATGCCTGATTATAGGCGTAAAAATTATGACCCAAAAAAAGCTTTGGCTCTTGAAGAATACAAAAAAATTTTGGCGGATGCAAAACAAAACGGGATTTTGTGCCTGGAAATTTCTGGCGAAGGGGAGCCTTTGCTGGAAAAAAAATTGCCTTCCATAATTGAATATGCGGATAAGCTGGGCATAATGACAACCCTGATAACAAACGGCAACACAATCACTGAAGAACAAATAAAATTTTTCAAAAAGCACAATGTAACCCTTGTTTTCAGCCTGCACACATTAGACAAGAAAAAGTATGAATTGGATAATTGCAATGAAGGGAGTTTTGACAGAAAAATTCAAAATATTGAAAAGGCAGCCGTGATTTACAAGGGGACAAAAATTATCAAAAAGGGTTTTGAAGTTTATCGGCTGGCTATTCATGCAACCCTGCAAAAAGACAATGTAGAAGAAATTGGCAAATTAAAAGAATTTTGCCACGGGCATGAAATTTTTTTCAGTATTGCCCCTTTGGCGCTAATAGGTTCGGCGCTGAAACATAAGGAAATCCAATTTAGCGATGGCGAAAAGATTATTGAGGACATTGTTTGGCAGGGAGACAATTCAATCATTCATTCCCACAGTTCTTCAAAGGCCTTCGGCAGGGAGGTGTGCGGCACAGCATATTATGGTTTGAACATAGGCTGGGATGGATATATTTTGTTTGATGCGCATTACGGCTATGAAATCGGCGAAAGAAATATGCTGGGCAATATCCGCGATATTCCATTCAGAGAGGCAATCGAAAAGCAAAGAAAGTACAGCAAAATTCTTTTTGAAAATATTGTTGGTTCTTGCCCTCCAAGAGACATCAGGGGAAAGCAGTTTTTAGAAAAAGTCCTGAAGGGAAAAATAAAAATTTCTGTTTGATGCTTTTATCCGATATAGCTTGGCGTTTCCTCTTCTTCCGGGTGAAGGTCCAGTTCTAATTCTTCGATTGTTTCGTTTTCAATCTTGTTTTCCAGCAGCCCGTTGAATTGGAATCCTGCTTCTGCATACAATTTTTTTGCTTCTGTGTTTGATTGCTTGACCAAAAGCAGTATTCTTCGGATGTTTTTTTTTTTCAAATAGCCAATTGCAAATTCTATTAATTGTTTTCCGAATCCTTTTTTTCTCTGTTCTGCATTGACGCTTAACCCGTTTATTCTCGCTGTGTTATAATCCAGTTTTTCCAATTCCAAAAACCCGATTATTTTTTTATTTTCAACTGCCTTGAAAAGGCGGAAATTTTTTTTGTGGATTCTGTGCAGGGCTTTTTCAGCAGTCATTTTTGCATAAGAAAATTCGCGCTGGATAAGCGGCAGAATTTCTTTCACATCTTTTTCTTCGGCCCGCAATATTTCCATAAAAACCACCGGATCAGATTTTTGCATTTTTCAAATAATCCTGTATTTCCTCAATGCTGACTGAACATCCTGAAAATTTTACTGCATATAAAGCTGCTTCCAGGGCTTGCTTGTTTTTTTCAAGTTCGCCTTCAATTGCATTTGTTTCAAATGCCAGTGCAACCAATTCTGAACTCCTCAAAATATTGCATTCCGCGAAAAGCTTTTGGAATTCGCTTATGTTTTCCTTGTTTTCTTCTGCGTTTGCCTGTTGCCTTGCTTCCATTGAAGCATGCAGCGCGCTTGGATTTTCAATGAGCATTCTTGTTGTCCTTTCGTCAATTGCAAGAGTTTCTGCTTCCAGTTGTTTCATTAAAGCAAGGGCTTCAAGTTCTCCGGAATGCATTATTTTCACTGGTTTTCCGCGGACAAAAAAAGAATTGTTTGCCAAAAAACTGATTTTTGCCAAAAATTCCTTTGCCTTGCTGTCAAGCTCGATTACCTGAATATGCTTTTTTTCAACAAGCATTTTCAGCCTCACTGCATTCAGTTCAAAGCGCTTTATTCCAAGGGGAGTGGAAACAATTTCCCTGTAAACAGCAGGGCTGGCAATGAATTCTGCATTGATTTTTTCCCCAAGATTGGCAAGGCATTTTGCAAGGCAGGTCTGCGAAATTGAAATCAATGAAGAAGCATCAAAAACAATTTTCATAAAAACCGCTTTTCAATTTTTTCAATTGTTCCCGCAACTTGTTTCATCTGTGCTTCTGTTCCGCATGCAAAGCACACAAAGCTGTTGTCAAGGCCACAGGTGCTTATTCCATTGCCTTGATTTGCAATAACCGCATTTTCTTTAAGATGGCTGCAAAATTTGCCCGCTGCTTTTTTCCCTGAAAATTTTATTACAATGTTGTTTGTATGAGTATGGATTACATTAAAGCCTTTTTTTGCCAGAAAATCTTCAAAAGAATCTTTTCTTTTTTTGATTTTGATTATCAAACCCTGAAAGTATTTTTTTTCTTCAAGGGCGATTATTGCAGCATAAACCGAAACAGAAGTTACATTGTAGAATAATTTTTTTTGCCTGATTTTTTCAATCAATGATTTTTCGCCTACAATGTATCCTATTCTCAAGCCTGCCAGGGAACAGCTTTTTGAAAAGCTTCTCAAGACCAGGATGTTCCGGAAACTTTTGGAAATGCTTATTGCGGTTTCTCCGTTAAAATCAATGTATGTTTCATCAATTGCAACAATTCCCCTGGTTTTTCCCGCAATTTTTGCAATTTCCTGTTTTGTTAAAATTCCAAAGGGATTATTCGGATTGCACAAAAATATCAGTGAACTTTTTTTTATATCCAAATCTTTGTATTTCAGGGAGTATTTGTTTTCATGGAAACAATCCACTGTTTTTATTTTCAGATTGTTTCTTCTTGCCGCGTCAAGAAATTCGTAATATGTCGGCGTGAAAATAAGAATGCTTTTGCCAAAAACCCTTGCAATAAGCTCTATTGCTTCGTCAACGCCGTTTGTCAAAACAATATTTTGCGGTTTTGCTTTGTGTTTTTTTGCAAGTTTGCCAATCAGCAAGGAGTAATTTTCAGGATAAGAATTCACTCCCACAAAAGCCTTTTCACAAAAGTCGCTTACTATTCTTTGGGGCAATTGTTCTTTTATGTTACCGAGCTTTAGGTTTATCATGCAGTCACTTAACCAGTTTTTTTATTTTTTCTATTCTTTGCGCAATTCCAATTTCCGGAATTTTTTCTTCGCTGATAGTAGTGTTTCCAAGGTATTGCAGCAGCTGCTTTTTGTCTGCCCCTGTCAGTTCTGCTGCCTGCCCAAGGCTTAATCCAGTAGCATATGCCGTGGAAGCCAGTTTTATTTTTGCCTTGTCGAAAAGGCTTGTCAGGAAAAAACCCAGGTCTTTGTCAATTTCGTCAACGCCTTTTATTGCAAAATCAAGCTGTTTTTCGAGTTCCTCAAAATTTTTTTGCCTTGCGGCACGCAAGGCAAAATCAAGGTTTTTTGAAATGTTTTTTTTAACGCTTTGCCAGTTCTTGTTCTTTATTATGTGCTCTTTTGTCAAAAGTTTGTACAGGCAATAAGCAATAATCGCGATTTTTGCCGCTGCTTTGTTGTTTTCAAAGCCGGCTTCCCTTATTGCAAAATTTGACAATTGTTTCAATTCAACAATATCCGGCTTTTCAAAAGCATTTTTCAGTTTTTCAAGGTTTTTTTGGAAATCAAATTCTTTCATGCAACCATTCCCATTTGTTGTGCCTGTTGATACTGTTCAGCCAGGCTTTGATAAATTGGCATTATTCCCCTTTGGGCGATTTGCCTTGAAATTTCTTCGTTCTTAATTTTCATTGCCAGTGACATTTTCCTGATTTCCTGCAATGCTTTGTAAGTGTTTTCAAGGCCGTTCTGCATAATTGCTTCCGCGAGCCTTTCTTTTGGAATCCTTAGCCTTGCAGCCATTTCTGAAGCCCGCCATAGAGTATTGGTGTCATAAGTAAAGTTTTTTAATTTTCTCAGGGTTTCCTGGGCTGCGCCCGCATATCTCCGAATTATTCTCATTTGCGCCTGCAATGATTCAGCGCCGATTTCCGGCCAAAATCTTGGAGTGTATTTTGGAAGCCTTCCTCTTGATGCTTGTCTTGATATTGCCCTGGCTCGCGCTTGTGGTATTGGCATTCTTATGGTTTGCGGTTTTGCAGTTTGCCTTGCTAGCACTGCCCTTTGCGCCATAAAATTTTGCCCTTGTGGCACGCGCACTTGCCTTGTCGGCTGTTGCATAAAAGGAAGCACCCTTCTTTTTCTTCCCATCATGTAATAATAAGGCACGATTTAAGGTTATAATTGTTTTTATTGCCTGTTTTTGCTTCTGTTTTTTCCAATGGCAGCAGTGAAAAAATTTGCAGGCAATTTGCTTAACAAATAATTTTTAAACTAGTATCGCATTAATTCTTTCAATTAATTTTATTTTTTTTATTCTTTGGTTTTTCTTTGTTTTTTTTGGCGGGTTTTTTTTTGTCTGGGCAAAGCATTTTGGAAAAAATAATTTCTACTTCTGGCGACGAATTTTACACTCCGATTCCGAAAGGTTATGTTCCGGGAAAAACAAAATTTGTCGTCATAACAGGCAGTGTCATTTCCGGAATTGGCAAGGGGACAATCAGCAGCAGCCTGTGCAAAATGCTTCAGGACAGGGGCATGAATGTTGAGCCTATAAAGCTTGAAGCCTATTTGAATGTTGATGCCGGAACCCTGAATCCTTTTCGCCACGGCGAAGTTTTTGTCTTGGATGACGGGACTGAAACAGACCTTGATTTGGGCACTTATGAAAGAATGCTTGACAAAAACCTGGGCAAGGACAATTTTGTTACTTCTGGAAAAATCTACCAGACAATAATTGAAAACGAGCGCGCAGGAAAATATCTTGGAAGGGATGTGCAATTCATTCCCCACGTAACAGGGGAAATCAAAAAGGTTTTGAGGGAACTTGCGGTTAAAACAAAAGCTGATGCCATTGTGATTGAAATCGGCGGAACTGTCGGCGATTATGAAAACATGTTTGCAATAGAAGCAATGCGAGAAATGCTTTACGAGGAAGGCCGTGAAAATGTCTGCGTAATAAATATTACTTATGTTTTGCAGCCGAAAAGCCTCGGCGAGCACAAGACAAAGGCAGCCCAGCTTGGAATAAGAAAATTGCTTGAATTAGGCTTGCCGCCGAATATTATTATCTGCAGGAGCGAAAACAAGATTTCTGAAAAAACAAGGGAAAAAATTTCTTTGAATTCAAATGTGCCTGTTGAAAAAGTAATCGGGGTGCATGATGTCAGCAATATTTATGGCTTGCCGCTTGCATTGAGAAAGCTTGGCTTGGACGAGCACATTCTCGAAGCATTGGCTTTGAGCAAAAAATTCAAGGCGAATGGAAATTCAAAATTGGAAGAATGGAACAGGCAGACAAGCTGTGATGTTACAAAGCCTGTTGTAATCGGGATTGCTGGAAAATATACCGGAAGCAGCGATACTTATATCAGCATTTTGAAGGCATTGGAACATTGTTCTTTTGCAACAAAAAAATGCGTTGAAGTAAAATGGATTGAAACAACAGAAATTGAAAAAGGCAAGAGCCTTGCAGATGCATTGAAAGGCGTTGACGGAGTGATTGTTCCTGGCGGTTTTGGCGCAAGAGGCATTGAAGGAAAAATTGCAGTGGCAAAATATTGCAGGGAAAAAAACATTCCTTTCCTTGGCTTGTGCCTTGGCTTTCAGGTTGCGCTTATTGAAATTGCGCGCAATGTAATTGGCTTGAAACAAGCTAACAGCACAGAATTTGCCCCCGACACAAAATACCCAGTAATTGACATTCTTCCAGAGCAGAAAAAAATCGAGGGTTTGGGCGGAAACATGCGCTTGGGAGGGAAGGATGTTGAAATCAAGCAGGGAACAATTGCTTTCAGGCTTCATGAAAACCAGAAAACAATCAGAAGGCGTTTCAGGCACAGGTTTGAATGCAATCCGGATTACATTGAAAAATTTGAAAAAGCGGGCATTGTTTTTTCCGGAAAAGCCCCTGGATATCCAATAATGCAGATTCTGGAACTGCCAAAGCACAAATTTTTCATGGCCTCGCAGTTTCACCCCGAATTTACAAGCAGGCCACTGCATCCTGATGAAATGTTCCTGGAATTTGTGAAAAAAAGCTCTGAAGAAAATTAATTACAAGCCTAAACAAAAATTTCTTGCCAAACTTCTTCCTGCCGGCACTATTCAATTTTTTCTGCTTTTTCTGCCAGCATTATCGGAATCCCGTTTTCAATTTTATAAGCCAGCCTGCATTTTTTGCATTCCAGTTTGTTCTCTTTTTTTTTGTAATCCAGTTTGCCCTTGCATTTTGGGCAGGCAATTATTTTCAACAGTTTTTTGTTCAATTCCAGCATTTTTTTCCCTTTTGATTTGAATTGTTAAAAATAAAAAATTATGGAAGAATTATTAAAAGAATTGTTTTTTTATTAATTAAACTGCGGTTTGGGTGTTTTTTTGGATTGGATTTTTCATATTCTTGTTCCTTTTTGCCTGCTGGCTCTTTTTGGCATCAGGAACAAATGGGTTTTTTTGCTATTGCCCCTGGCAGTAATTCTTGACATTGGCACTGTTTTTGATTTCAGGCGCGGGTTTCACTCTGTTTTTGTTGCACTTGCAATCCTTGCAATAATTTTTATTGTGTACAAGCTGAAAAAAGTTTCTGAAACAAAAACAATTCTTGGAATAAGCGCGTTTTACCTGGCTTCACATTTTTTGCTTGATATTGGCGGCCCAATGGCATTGTTCTGGCCGTTTTCAAGCGAAGCATACACTTTGATAATCCAGATTGTGCTTAAAAATTTGGTGCCACAATTTATTTTTGCGGTTAATGCTGTTCCAATTGGAAGCCTTGAACAGAAAGCAGGCGCGCTTATCGGAGAAGCAGGTTTTGGATTGTTGTTCAGCTTTTTGATTATGCTTGCTGCACAATTTTTTGCAAAAAAGAAACAAAATCGGTGAAAAAATGGCTGTTGAAAAAAAGCCTTTTCTTGCAAGCAAGAAAAGCCTTGGGAAAAGAACAGTTTTGCTAAGCAAAACTGTTGTTCGCTTCGCTCACACCATAAATTGTAAGTGAACTTCAAAAAAACCTGGTGAAAAAATGGTTGTAGAAAAAATCAAAACAAGGGAAAAAACAATTGTGCTTGTCGGCACAGCCCATATAAGCAGGGAATCAATTGAATTGGTTAAAAAAACAATTGAAAAGGAAAAGCCTGACATTGTGGGAGTTGAGCTTGATGCCCAGAGATACACGCAGTTGAAAATGGGCAAGCGCTGGCAGGAAATGGATATAGGGCAAATTATCAAGGAAGGCAAGGTTTATTTGTTTTTAATTAATCTTTTGCTTTCAAACCTGCAGAGAAGGCTTGGAGACGAGATTGGCATTGCTCCTGGCACTGAAATGCTTGAAGCAATAAAGCTTGCGGAAGAAAAAAAGCTTCCAATTGCATTGCTTGACAGGGATATTCAGGTGACAATGAAAAGGGCTTTCCAGAACACTGGCATTGTTGAAAAGGCAAAGCTTTTGTTGCAGGTAATTACAGGCTTTTTTCAGGAAGGCGAAGCATTAACAAAAGAAAAAGTAGAGGAATTGAAAAAAACAGACATATTGAACAAGCTCATGTCAGAATTAAGCAGGGAATTCCCTTCCCTAAAAAAAATTCTTGTTGACGAAAGGGATTTGTTTATTGCAAACCAGATTCTGAATGCCCCTGGCAAAAAAATTGTTGCTATTCTCGGCTTAGGCCATTTGGAAGGCGTCAAAAAATATCTTGACAAAAAAAGAGACACTTCCGAACTGGTTCTGGTGAAAAAGAAGAAAAATATTTTTGGGCTTTTGAAATATGTTATTCCAGCTTTATTTTTTGTTTTTATTGCATATGCTTTTTTGGCAAAAGGAATTGAAGCAACTGCCAATGTTTTTTTGTGGTGGTTTTTAATAACAGGAATCTGCTCTGCAATCGGCGCAATGCTTTCAAAGCCGCATCCGTTGTCAATTTTAACGGCTTTTGTTGCAGCACCCTTTACAACTTTGCATCCTGCGCTTGCTTCGGGCTGGTTTGCAGCCGGTGTTGAAATGAAATTCAGGAATCCAAAGGTAAAGGATTTTGAATCATTGGCCAAACTGAATTCTTACAGTGATTGGGAAAAAAACAGGGTAACCCATTTGTTGATGGTGGCTGCTTACACAAACATTGGAAGCACAATCGGAGTAGTAATCGCTTTTCCCTATTTGCTGGCACTGATAGGATAATAAAATTTAATTATTCCACTTTTTCCCCAGGCGCCACTTCTTCTTCTACTGTCAGCAGGGAAAATTTTTCTTTTTTGTTTTTAACTGCAAGAAGCATTCCCTGGCTAATCAGGCCGCCGAGCGGCTTGGGGTCTAAATTTGCAACCACAACAATTTGTTTTCCCTGCAATTGCTCTTTTGTGTAAAAAGGCTTCAGGCCTGCAACAAGTATGCGGGGTTTTTCTTCTCCGATTTCAATTGATAATTTGTACAATTTGTCTTTTCCTGAAATGTCTTCAGCTGAAATTATTTTTGCTATTCGCAATTCTATTTTTGAAAAATCTTGGTACGAAACCATTTTTTTTTCACTCCTTTTTTGGCTTTATCAGGCCTATTTGCCTGAATGTTGAATAAAAATGGACGAGTGGGCTTTCAAGCCTGCCTTCGATTTTTGCCTGTTTTTTTTTGATGCATTTCCTGAATTCTTCAAGGTTATTTGCATTGCAAAACACATATGCGTTTCCAAGCTCTTTTGGGATATGCGCATCGCTGCCGGCAGTAAAAGCCAGGTTGTTTTTCAATGCAAAATTTTCAGCTTTTTTATTCAGGCAATTGAAATAAATTCTTGCGTTGAAAGCCTCTATTGCATCAACCTTTGTTTTGACTTCCTCAAGTTTCCTGAAGCCGAACCAGACTGGCTTTCTCAGGAAATCAAAAGGGTGCGCAACAGACAAAATTGCATCTTGTTTTTTTCCCTCGTCAATTGCCTCAAACAAATCATTTGAGATTACAGGGCTTTGCAGGAAATAAAACAAGATTTCTCCGACTAATTTTTCTTCAATATAAAGCTTTTTTTCTTCCCCAAAAATCAATGGGACATTGAATTGCCTGTTCAGTTCGGAATATTTTTTCCATGAATCGCAATTGTTGTGTTCTGTGATTGCAAAGCCGATTCCTTTTGCTTTTGCTTTTTCAAGCAATTCTTTTGGATTTGACAAGCCATCATTGCTGTAATAGGAGTGCACATGCATGTCGATTTTCATTGCCATAAAATAAAAAAAGATTAAGTTGTTATAAATCTTGCTGAATTTTAGGGAAAACAATAAATAGGGGAATGCATATTCTGATATTGGTGATTCTAATGCTGGCAAAAAAACAAAGGAGCCAACGTCAAGGACATTTCCTTATCCGAAACAGGAGAGGAGTGCAAAGAGTCCCTCTTGGATATAATAAAATTCCATTAGGAGTCCGTGCAATAAT
This sequence comes from Candidatus Iainarchaeum sp., assembly GCA_020053055.1. Lineage (GTDB taxonomy): Archaea > Iainarchaeota > Iainarchaeia > Iainarchaeales > JAGVNX01. Next base: position 1,152 of record JAGVNX010000031.1, on the reverse strand, counting down.
GGACATAGGAATTAAAGAGCGTAGGACACTTAGTGCAAAAGCAAATGAAGCATTAAAAAGAAAAGATTTTGTTGAAGGCACAGCAAGTAAATTGTTCGCGAGCAAGGGTATTGGCGCACGCAAAAAACATTGATAATATTATAACTTCTGAATTTTTAACAAAATAAAATCTTTGACTTCGGCAGTTATTTATACCTCTTTGCCTTTATTATGCTCATGGGTTTTGAATTAGGAATTCTTTTTGCCTTTGGAGCAATGCTCTGCTGGGGCTTTGGAGATTTTTTTATCCAGAGAAGCGCAAGAAAAATAGGCGACATTGAAGCGCTTGCCTTTATTGGCATAATTGGCACAATCGGCCTGCTTCCTTTTGTTCTGCAGGAATTGCCATTGCTTTTTTCTTTGCCAAACCTTGCCCTGCTTGCTTTTATTGGAATAGTTACTTTTGTTTTTGCAGTAATTGATTTTGAAGCATTGAAAAAAGGCAAGCTTTCTGTTGTAGAAGTTATCCTTGAATTTGAATTGCCAATAACTGCCTTTTTGGGTTTTTTGTTTTTTCAAGAAATGCCTTCTTTGTTGCAAATGGCAATAATCCTGCTTATTTTCCTTGGAATAATTTTGATTGCAATAAAATCTTTTCCAAAAAAAAGCCATTCAAAAATATTCGAAAAAGGCCTATTCCTTGCATTGCTTGGCGCAATTGGAATGGCAATAATAAATTTTCTCACGGCCTATGGTGCAAAAGCAGTTTCACCAATTCTTGCAATCTGGGTGCCATGGGTAATTTTTACAATAATTTCCCTCATTATAATCTGGCGCAGGGAAGGCCTTCCAAAATTAGTTCATAATGCAAAAAAACACTGGGGACTTATTCTTGTAATGGGAATTTTTGACACTCTTGCATGGCTGTTCTTTGCAACAGCAGTTTTGAAAAATGATTTGGCAATCACAATTGCAATAACAGAAAGCTATGTCGCAGTAGCGCTCTTTTTAGGCGTTTTAATCAACAAAGAAAAAATCCATTTGCACCAATACGCAGGCGTAATAATCGCACTACTAGCTGTTTAGTGACAGCGGATATGTCCCACTTTGGCTGAGTGTTTTTAGTGGGGAAAACTCCATTATTTGTTTGTAACCAATGGAGGTTTTCCCTAT
>JAGVNX010000066.1 GCA_020053055.1 Candidatus Iainarchaeum sp. | reverse complement strand
TGAAAAACTTTTTTTGCAGGAAACAAAGTGCCTGAATTCTTTTTATTCCGTTGAATTCCAGGCTGGTTTGGATTATCCAACCGGAAAATGGGGTTTTTATTTTTCTGATTCGCAGGACAAAAATTTTGTGAATGCTTTTGTTTATCCGAGGCAGGAAACTGTTTTGCTTTCTTTGGCTCTTCTCGCGCCTACAATTGAAAAAGTGAACCGCAATCAGGCTGTTGATTTTACTGTCCAAGTGCTTTTTAATAATCTTGCTTTTAATGATGCAAATGTTTTTTATTGGCTTCCGGATGGTTCAAAATCTGTTTTGGTTCCTGTTGGAAACGGGTTTTTCAAGGGCCGGTTTTTGGTGCCATCGGATTTTAGTGAAGGCCGTTGGAATTTGATTTTGGTTGCAGTGAGTTCTGATAAGAAAATCAGGGGCCAGCTTGTAAAAAGTTTCAGTGTTGAAATTGCCCAGATGATTATTTCTGTCATTGAGCCTGTTGTATTTTCCAGGATTGAAGCGGGAGTAACCCAAAACATTTTGGTTGAAATAACTTATTTGGATGGGGCTCCGTTAAAAGGCCCTGTTGTTTCCATTGCCTGTTGCGGCAATACTGGGATTATGCAGCAGGTTTCTGAAAAAAGGTTTTCTTATCAAAAGCTTTTTGAAGAAAGTGCAATCGGGCCTCATGTTGTTGTGCTTACTGTTACTGATGGTTTTGGCAATAAGGCTTCAAGGGAAGAAACTTTTTTTGTTGAAAGGGGCTTTTGGCTTGGCTTTGGGAATTATCTTGTTTGGGCATCAGTTATGATTGCATTTTTGGTTGTTGCGGGTTTAACTGTGTTTTTTGCAAAAAAATCTTCTTCTAAAAAAAATTTGGGTAAAAAAATTGTTTTTTTGAACAGGGAGATTGTGGATTTGCAGAACAAGTATTTCAAGGAAAGGGCTGTTTCTGAAGAGTATTATAGGAAAAGGCTTAATGAATTCAAGCTTGAAATTTCTGAAGCCGAGAAACAATTAAATAGTAAAAAAGCATAATTATTATGAATTTTGTTTGCTGGTTTTTTTTATGGGCTTTTTGAAAAGCGTTTTTAATAAGAGTGATGGCAAAAAATTTCCGACTGCTGGCAAGCGGGAAGAAATTGGGCACGAGCCATTTGAAATTAAGGAAACTCGCCGGACCATAAAGCCGAATGAAAAAATAAGCGGAAGGCAATTTGAAGTTTTGCCGATAAGAGTGGATTCTTTTGACAAGCTTGTTTCAAGCCATGGCTTTGAAAGAGGCAGCATTGTCCTTATTGCGGGCGGTGCAGGAACCGGAAAAACGACTTTTTGTTTTCAATCGCTTTTTGAAAGTGCTCTTGCCGGAGAAAAATGCATTTACATTTCTTTTGAAGAAGAACCTGAAAAAATAAAGAAGCATATGAAAAACAGTTATGGCTGGGATGTTGCGCCATTGGAAAAAAAAGGAGATTTTGCAATACTAAAATTTGACCCTTTGAAAGTGGCAAAGACAGTTGAAGCAATGCTTGAAAAGCAGTCAGGCGAATTACTGATTGAAATGGCAGAGCTTGAATTGCCGTTCAAGCCTGACAGGCTTGTAATAGATTCGCTTTCAGCGCTTTCCATTACTTTTGAAAGCGAACAAAAGTTCAGGCGCTATGTAAAAGAATTGTTTGACCTGCTTGAAGGCTATAATTGTGTGAGCCTTGTTATTTCCGAAACAACCCAGGATCCCACAATTTATAGTGCACAGGGAATAGACGAATTTTTGGCTGACGTGGTAATAGTTTTTTACAATATCAAAATCAGGAACAGGAGAATGAATGCAGCTGAAATTTTGAAAATTCGGAGCGCAAAACAGGTAAAAGGCCTTATTCCCTATACCTTATGCGAGACTGGCATTAAGCTTCTTTCAAACACTAGTTTGGACTTAGGGGAGCAATAATCAAATCAGGGCTTTTTTTGCATGCTCTTCGCAGCCACAATTTCTTTTTTGCGGAATTGCAGCAATTGTTTTCATTAAAAGTTTTTTTACATTCTCCGCATTTTTTGCCATTATCTTCAAAACAGTTTCAATATCCACTGTTTTTTCATTTTCCATGAAACAGTCAAAATCAGTTGCCATTGCAATGCTTTGATAACAGATTCCAAGCTCTCTTGCGAGAATTGCTTCTGGGACAGTGCTCATGTTTATTATGTCTGCTCCAAGCATCCTGAACATTTTGCTTTCTGCTCTGGTGCTGAACCTTGGGCCTTCAATTGTTATTATCGTGCCTTTTTCATGAAATGGAAGCTTTAATTCTTTTGCTGTTTTTGCCAGAATTTTTCTTAAGCCTGGGCAAAAAGGGTCTGCCATTGGAATGTGCATTACTTTTTCAGAATCAAAAAAAGTGTACCCGCGCTTTTTTGTCCAGTCAATGAACTGGTCTGGAAAAATAATGTGGCCCGGCTTTATTTTTTCGCGCAGGCTTCCGCATGCAGTTGAAGCCAGAATTTGCGTGCAGCCTAATTGTTTCAAAGCCCAAATGTTTGCCTTGTAAGGAACATTCGTAGGATTGATTGAATGCTTTTTGCCATGCCTTGAAATAATTGCAACGCCAATTTTTTCAATTTTGCCCAGAACAATTTTGTCAGAAGGCTTTCCGAAAGGAGTGTCAATTTCCTTTTCCTCAAAATCATTTATAATCCGTGGGTCTTCCAATCCAGAACCGCCAATAATTCCAATCATAAAAACCACAATTTTTTTCAAATTTAAAATTGCGCTTAGTTTTGCTTATTTTTTCCAAACAATGTGCCCGTTAACATTGTTTTTTTCAAATACTTCAAGTATCTGGGCACAGAATTCTTGTGTTTCTTTGTCGCCCTTTTCTTTTGCTAATTCGTATAATCGAATAAACATTTTTTTGCCAGTTTCTGTTTGTTTGTAGTTTTTCTTTTTGAAGTTGTGTTGCGCGCACAAAGTTTGACCATTGGATATTTCTGCTTTTCCCCCAAGGCCTTTTGGTTGTATATGGTCTGCTTGTATTTCCACTCCCTCTTTTCTTCCTTTGCCACAAAAAACGCATCGATAATTGTCTCTTTTAAAAATGGCTTCTTTTTGTGCAGGGGTAAACTCTTCTAGTTCTTTGTTCTTAACAAAATCGGGGTCATATTTGTAAACGCCTTTTTTGATTTTTATTAATTGGCCTTCTTGGGATAGCTTTCTAATTCCTCTGTCTGGGTCTCGAAATACTTTTCCCGTTCTTTTCTTGTACTCGGCCACAACCCAATCAACGACTTCCGGGTGTTCAATTTCTCTTTTTGGATTTTTTTTGAAAAATTCCATTATCAATTCAGCTTGTGTTTCAAGCATTTCTTTACTATTCATTCATAACACCTTATTTTTTGATATTTGAACTTCAACAAGTTTTTTGTTAAAAATATTAGCTTCATTTGTAAGTCTTTGCTTCGCCAATTCACAATATTCTTTGTCAATGTCAATACCTATTCCTTGTCTGTTACTTTGTGCAGCAGCCACTAATGTCGTTCCACTGCCTAAAAAAGGATCTAGTACAGTATCCCCCACAAAGCTGAACAGTTTAATGCATCTTTTTGGCAATTCAACTGGAAATGGCGTAGGGTGTCCAATCCTTTTTTTGCTTTCGCCTTGGAAAGTCCAAACTCCATTTGTCCATTCTAAAAACTCATTTTTTTTAATGTCAGAAATCTTGCTTCCGCTGGTTTTTTTCCAACTGTTTTTGTATAATATTACAATTAGCTCAACTGGCGCAATTACATAAGGAGCGGCTGCACTCATCCATGAACCCCAAGCAGTTCTGCGCGAAATGTTTCCTTCGTTCCAAATTACTGTTGAGTGATATTTGAAACCAATTTCTTTAGCAATCCTTGTCAAATCAGCACCAACGCTTTGTTGGCCCCCCTTGTTTTTATCAAGCGGGATATTAAGACAAAATCGTCCGTCATCTTTTAGCCATTCAAAACAACGCATCATCCAATTCTTGCTAAAAGCCAAATAATCTTCGTAAGAAATTTTATCATTGTGGTTGTTATACTTTATGTCAATATTATAGGGCGGCGAGGTAACTATCAAATCAATGTTGTTATTCCCAATTTCGTTTGTGGAAATAACATCATCAAAAACTATTTTCATATTATTGCTATCAAAAAAAATTTTATTGCTCATTAGTAATACATTAATTAAAGGGTTTTTTAAAAGCTTCCCGAGTATCTTTCCGCTGATTAGCTTAAAATTTTGTTATTTTTTTGAATTCCGTAATTCTGTTTTTTATTTCTGTTTTTTTCAGCCTGCTTAACCTGTTTAATGAAAAGTCTTCCGCGTTGAATGATGCGATTGTCGAAGCAGTGATTATTGCCTTGCGGAAATTTTTTTCGTTTAAATTTTTTGTTTTTGCAAGATATCCTATTAGCGAGCCTGCGAAGCTGTCTCCGCAGCCTGTTGGGTCAATAATGTTTTCAAGCGGATAGCCTGGCGCTGCAAAATGCGTTTTTTTTGAAAACAACAGGCAGCCGTGCTCGCCTTTTTTTATGATTGCGAATTCTGAATCCAGTTCCAAAATTTTTTTTGCTGCTTTTACAAGATTGGGGGTTTTGAATAATTGCCTTGCTTCGGCATCGTTCATCAATGCAATGTCAGCAGTTTTTACTACTTCAAGGACTTTTTCGGGCTTGCTTGAAATGTAAAAATTCATTGTGTCGCTTACAACTAGCTTTGGCCTTTTTTTCATTTGGGAAAGCACTTGCAATTGTTTTTCAGGGTCAAAATTGCCTAAAAACAAAAAATCTGCGTTTCTGTAAGATTCCGGCAATTGCGGGTTAAAATCTGCCAGTGAATTGAGTTCTGTTTTGATTGTTTGCGCAATATTCACGTCAAAGCCATATTTGCCTTCCCAATGAAAAGTGCCTTTTGCGCTTTTTTCAATGCCTTCAATTCCAATGCCGTGTTCTTCAAAAAAATCAAGGTTTTTTTGCGGAAAATCCTTTCCAATTATGCTTACAATCCCTGTTTTTGCAAAAAAACTTGAGGCAAAGCTTGCATAGGCCGCACTGCCGCCTAAAACATTTTCTGCTTTTCCAAAAGGAGTCTCAATAGTATCCAGGCCAATTGAGCCTACTATCACAACCTCAACTTTTTTCATAATTTTCCTACCGCAAAATTATTTTTTTGATGCCTTGTGAGCAAAGAGACTCCAATTTGCGAAGCAAATTGTTTCTTTCCCCACGATTTCAAGCAGTCAAATATTGCTTCATGTTTCTCTGCTTGACATCGTGCCAAGGCTTTCTTTGCACTGCAAAGAAAGGCTTTATTCTTCTTTGTCATATTTTATCAGTGAAAAAACATCTTTGCCTTTTAATTTTTCCCTGCCTTTTAGGAATTCAAGTTCAATTAGAAAAAAAAGGCTTTTTACTTCTCCGCCAAGCTTTTCAATAAGGTCGATTGCTGCTTTGCTTGTTCCGCCTGTTGCAAGCAAATCGTCGCAGATAATGCATTTGTCGCCTTTTTGGATTGCGTCTTCGTGAATTTCAAATGCGTCCTTGCTGTATTCTGTGTCAAATTCTTGGCGAATGGTTTTTGCTGGCAGTTTTCCGGGCTTGCGCAATGGCACAAAGCCTGCGTGCAGTTCTTTTGCCAGAATTGCCCCAAAAATGAATCCTCTTGATTCTGCGCTTACAACCTTGTCAATTGAATACGGCTTTTTGAGGTAATAAGAAGCCATTTCGTCTGTTACTTCCTGCAGGGCATTCGCATCTTTGAGCAATGTGGTAATGTCCCTGAACATTACCCCTTTTTTTGGAAAATGGGGCACTGTCCTTATGTGCTTCTTGAAATCTGTTTTTGCCATCAAACCACTAAATAGAAATTGTGAAACAATTAGTTAAAAATTCTTGCTTTTTAAATTAATTATGCATTATTCCAAATTCCTTTTTTTGATTGGCATAATTTTTTTTGCTGTTCTGCTCTGGTCGCTGGGCCCTGAAAAAATAAGCGGGATTGCCGTAACTATTTTAGGGGCAAATCCTTTGATATTTGCCATTGCCCTGCTAATGATTGTTCCCGATGTTTTGTTCAAGGGCTGGAAACAACAGGTTCTTTTGCGCGCTTTTGAAAAAAAAATTTCCCTTGTTGAATCAACCCAGGTCTGGCTTGCGGGTTATTTGTTAGGCGCAATCAGCCCTGGCAGAAGCGGGGATTTTTTGAGGGCAGTTTATTTTAAAAAAAATTTTGGCGTAAAACTTGGCAATGGAGTAAGCGCTGTCCTGCTTGACAGGCTTTTTGACGTTGGGTTTCTTTTAATTGCAGGGCTCCTTGGATTCATTTATTTTTCACTGGCTTTAAAATTAAGCCAAATAATAATTTTTGTTTTAATAGGGGTCCTTGTTTTGTTTATTGCCTTTTTTTTGCTGTTAACCCAAAAAAGAATAATAGGGTTTTTGGCAAGGCCATTTTTCAATTTGTTTGCGCCAAAAAAATTAAGGGAAAAAATCAGGGCTGGTTTTCACGATTTTTACAGCGGGCTTGCTGAATTCAAAAAAAAGAAAAGGCTTGTTTTTTTTGCGGCAATAATCACAATTTTTTCCTGGGTTTTTTTCTTTTTCCAGGCATATTTTTTGGCGCTTTCTTTGAACCTGAATGTGCCTTTTGGCCTGATTGCAGCCATAATTCCAATAATTACCCTTGTTGAAATAATTCCGATTTCTTTTTCAGGAATAGGCACAAGGGATTTTGTCCTTGTCATAATTTTTGGCTGGATAGGGGTTTCAGAAGCAGGGGCGGTTTCGTTCTCCCTGGCAATCCTGCTTGTTGAACTAATTCAGGCTTTTTTTGGAGCCTTCTTTTTGCGAAAAATAAAAAACATTTAAATTTTTTTTATTGTACTCAAAAGTATATTGGTGAATTCTTTTGCGTAGCAAAAGCCTCTTTTTCCCAGGTTTTTCTCCTGTGGAGAAAAAGCTGTTTTAGTACAAAAATGCAAAATATCTGTTTTTAAATGTCTTTTCACTAATTTTTGGGTATGCTTATCGAAGTTTTTCTCCCTGTTTACAATGAGGAAGAACAGTTAAAATCTTCAGTTGAAATTCTGCTTGGTTTTTTGAAAAAAAATATTAAGGGTGATTTTGCAATTACTATTGTAGATAATGGCTCAAAGGATTCTACGCCGAAACTTGCAAAAGAGCTTTCAAAAAAGCATAAAGAAGTAAATGCATTGCTGTTAAAGCAGAGAGGCAGGGGTTATGCCTTGAAAACAGCTTGGTTGCAAAGCGAAGCGGATATTATGGCTTATATGGATATTGACCTTTCAACAAGGCTGAAACATTTTCCCGCGTTGGTTAATGCAATAAAGCAGGGTAATGATATTGCAATCGGCTCGAGATATGCAAAGGGGGCAAAAACAACAAGGAGTTTTTCAAGATGGTTTATTTCAAGAGCCTTTTTGTTAATGCTTAAGATTCTCTTTTTTGCACGCCTTACTGATATGCAGTGTGGCTTCAAGGCAATAACCAAAAAAGTTGCAAAAGAAATTTTGCCCCAAACAAAAAATAAGGACTGGTTTTTTGACACAGAGCTTTTGTTGCTTGCAATGATGCGGGGCTATAAAATAAAAGAAATTCCTGTTGAATGGGTTGAAGATTCTGATTCAAGGGTTGTGATTCCCCATATAATTTGGGATTGCTTTTTTGGCAGCTTAAAAATAAGATTCTTCCCGAAAGAAAAGAGGCCTGAACATTGAAACAGAAAATTTTTCTTATTGCATTGGCACTTGTTTTTTGGCAATAATACAAGTAACTTTGTTTTTAGCATTGGCAGATTCACGGCCTTTTTTTGACGAAGGAGTTTATTTAACAGGAAGCTGGTTGTTTTCAAAAGGAGTTCTCCCCTATTTGGATTTTTTTGAATCGAAGCCCATCGGGATTTTTGCAGTTGGCGCTTTTTTGTTCTCCCTGCCTCCAAGTGTTTTAATAGCAAGAATTTTCATGGCTCTTGTGGCAGTTGCCTCAATGATCATAATTTTTTTTATTGCAAAAAAAGCTTTTAATGAAAAAGCAGGCTTTATTGCCGCAGGATTCTTTGCTTTTGCAAGCATTTTTTTTGGGGATTTTTGGTTTGTAATAGAGCCCTTTGTTTCGCTGTTTGCATTGTTTTCAGTTTTTTGTTATCTGAATTTTCTTGAAAAACCAAAAATGAAATGGCTCGCAGCAGCAATTTTTTTTATTTCGTTCGCGGTCTGGTTCAAGCAGACTGCAATTTTAATCGCAGCCATGTTCCTGGTTTTTTTCCTTTACAATGAAATTCGCAGGCAAAAAAATATTTCAAAAGCAATTCTGCTTTTTGCAGAATCCTTCATCCCCACAATTGTGCTTTTTGCCTTGATTTTTGCATTTTTATTGTTCAGCGGCTCGTTTTCTTATTTTTTGGAATATGCATTCGGGTTCCATTCGCAGAATCTTGGTTATTATGGCCAAATTATTCTTTCATGGAAATTTTTGCCAGTATTGGCTGCAATTGCACTGCCTGCTTTGCTGCTTGCCGCCTTGCTGGTTAAAAAAATAAATTTGGATTCAAGGCAAAAACAATTATTTTTTATTTTAATCCTCTGGCTTATCGGGGGCCTTGCAATGCTGTTGCCTTTGCTCGGCTGCTGTATGCATTTTATTCCAATGCTGCCGGTTTTTTCTCTTGTTTCGGGATTTGCTTTTGCAGAATTCTGGAAAAAAGGGGTTTTTCTCAAAATTGTTTCCGGCCTTATTCTTTTTGCAATTATTTTTGGCGGAATTTTTTATGCCGCTTATTATTCAAATGCAGAAAATTCTTTTAATGATTTAAATTCTCTGGCAGAAAAAATAAAAGCGGCTTCCAATGCGGAAGATAAAATCCTTGTTCTCCCTGCAATGCCCGAGGTTTATTTCGTTAGCCAGCGTTTGCCTGCAACAAAAGCACTTTACTTTGGGCTCATTGAATACTCGCAGGAATTTATGCGGGGGGAAATCCAGAGGCTTTCAGCAAATCCCCCAAAAATAATTGTTTTTTTCTCTTCTGACGGCAATTTTTCTGGCAATGGCCAAATTTTTGTTTTTATAAAACAAAATTTTGTGGAAAAGGAAAAAATCAAATTGCGCGCGCCACTTTATGGAACTTATGCTTTTGTTCTCTGGTTTGAGAAGAAATAGTCACTTTGCTTTCCATAAGCTGATTTTTTGCATTGTCATGAATGTCTTTTGCTTTTCCAGGCTAAAGTAATCTGAAACTATTCTGTGGACTTCAAACCAGCGCAGTTTGTGGATATGCTTGTGTTCAAAATAAAGCCCGCTTAGAAATGCCAGTGCCCTGCCGATTGAATGTTCAACTGGCTGTGCAGTCACGAGCCTTTGAACCTTCATTTTTTTGAAATTTTCAAGTATTTTGCGCAATTCTTTTTCGTCAATGTGCTCAAAAACATTCAATGCAAAAACAATGTCTGGCTTTGTTTTTGTGTAATCCACTATGTCAGACAATTCCTCGATTAGGTCATAGCCGACGTATTTTTTGAACTTGAAGTTTAAATGTTTTTTTAATTCCTGGGTGTTGCACCCGAAATCCAGTACAGTATCGCTTTTTTCAACCCCGGAAATTCCCGCGGCTTTTTCAAGTATTTTTTGGAAATACCATCTTGCAGCCGGGTTCCAATTTCCATAAACTTTTTTTTCAACATAGTTGTATTTTGCAGCCATAACAATGTTTTTTTTTAAACAATTTAAAAACCTCTTGCAATCCGGAATCTTTGGCAAACCCTTTTAAACAGTTTTTGTTTTTCATTTAGGGTTGTAGATGCAGCGGCGACAAAAAGAAGCCTAAAGCCCCTGCCGCTGTTTATAAAAGTACAATCCTCTAAAAATAAGTATTTTTAAATGATTCAATGATTCTTTTTTTATGTCTCAAAAAGTAGCAGTAATTGGGCTAGGTTATGTTGGATTGCCTCTTGCTTGCTTATGCGCTGAAAAGGGCTTTGAAGTAAGCGGCCTGGAGCTTGATGAAAAAAAAATTTTAATGATACGGCAGGGGAAAAGCCCGATAAAAGACTCTTTTGTGGAGGAAAAGCTTCCTGTCTTGCATGAAAAAATTTTTGTTACAAACAATCCCGGGGAAGCACTGCAAAGTTCAGGCGTAATAATAATTGCCGTTCCAACTCCCATGAGGGAAAACAAGCCTGACCTTGGGGCATTGAAATCCGCATTGGTTTCTGTTGAAGCAAACCTTGAACATTGCCAAAAAAAGCCTTTGGTAATAATTGAATCAACTGTTTATCCTGGGACTACTGCAGAGGTTGCAAAGCCAATTTTGGAAAAACGTGGCTTGAAAGCCGGCATTGATTTTGAATTGGGGCATTGCCCTGAAAGGGTTGACCCTGGCAATAAGGAGTTTGGAATTGGGAATATTCCAAGGGTTGTTTGCTGCACAACAAGGGAAGGCAGCCTGGGGGCCAAAGAATTTTATTCGAAAATTGTAAATGCCGAAATAACTGTTTTGGATTCAATAATTGCTGTTGAGGCAGTAAAGGTTTTTGAAAATACTTTCAGGGATGTTAACATTGCTTATGTAAATGACTTGGCAAAAGGCTTTGACAGGATGGGAATTGACATTAAGGAAGTAATAAGAGGCGCTTCAACAAAGCCGTTTGGATTCATGCCTTTTTACCCTGGCCCCGGAGTTGGGGGCCATTGCATTCCAAAAGACCCGTGCTATCTTATTGCAAGCTCTAAAAAAGCGGGTTTTACTCCCAAGCTTTTGGAATTGGCAAGGAAAATAAACAAGTCAATGCCGGCTTATGTTGTTGAGCTTGTTGAGAATTCCCTGAAGCAGAAGAAACTGCATTTGAAAAGCCAAAAGATTTGTGTTTTGGGTGTTGCTTTCAAGCCTGAAATTGATGATATCAGGGAAAGCCCTGCATGGCCAATAATTTCCATGTTGAAGGAAAAAAAAGCAGCTTTGAATATTTTTGATCCTTTTGTTCCGGGTGCAAGCACGGCAAAAAGCATTGAAGATGCTGTTTCGGGCTGCAGTTGCATTGTCCTTTGCACACAGCACAGGCAATTCCTTGAAAAAATTACTCCGGAATTTTTAAAATCAATGGGTGTGAGGGTTGTTATTGATGCAAGAAATTGCCTTGACAAAAAAGGGATAATTGAAAAAGGAATTTTATACAAGGGCATTGGGTCATAAAAACTGGTTCTTATGGCTGGCATTGAAAAAGGCGCTTTCCTGGTTTTTGCTTCAAATTTCGTTTTTTTCGTATGCTCTTTCCTGATTTATCTCATACTCGGAAGATTCCTTCTTTCTCCAGAACAGTTCGGAATTTTTGCAGTTGTAATTTCTCTTGTTTCAATAATAACTACTTCAATGACTGTGGGAATACAGCAAGCTGTTTCAAAATTTATTGCAGCAAACGAAGAAGACGTTTTCATGATAAGGAAAAAAATGCTTTTCTTCCAGTTTTGCCTTGGAGTTGTTCTTTTCGCAATTTATTTCATTCTTGCAGATTTTATGGGATTTATTCTTAATGATGCAAGCGTTGTGCCTTTTCTCAGGCTGAGTTCTTTGGCGCTGTTATTCCATCCAATGCTCTGCGTAATAAACGGTGTTTTTAACGGTTTGAAAAAGTTCTCGCGGCTTGCGTTTTTCGGAATCTTTTACAATGTATTCAAGCTTGCTGCAATGATTCTTCTTGTATTGGCCGGGTTTGCAGTTGCTGGCGCAGTCCTTGGCTTTGTGCTTGCAAGCCTTGTGGCTGTTTTGTTCGGGTTTTTTTTCAGTGCAGTAAAGAAGGACAAAAGCAAGCTTGGCATAAGGCCGTTGCTTTTTTTTGCGTTCCCGCTTGTTTCATCTGCTTTTTTGCTTAATCTTCTTCAGAGCCTTGGGCTTTTTGCAGTAAAGGCGCTGAGTGTTTCAAATGCGGATGTTCTTGCGGGAAATTTTTCAATTTCAGTTACAATTGCAAGCGTTCCAGCGGCACTTCTTCTTGCAGTCAGCATTGTTGTGCTGCCGCTTGTTGCAGGAACATTGCAGAAAAACGACCTTAAAAAAACAAGATTTTACATTAAGGAATCAATTCGTTATTCGCTTCTTTTCCTTGGTTTTTCAACAGCAATTCTTGCTGCCTCTTCAAAGCAGCTTATTGAACTTCTTTTTTCTGAAAAATATTCTTTTGCAGCAGAGCCAATGGTTGTGCTTTCGCTTGCGTTTGTTTTCTTTGCATTGTTCCAGCTTCTCTCGGCAATAATTGCAGCTGCTGACAGGCCAAAGCTTCCATTGCTGTTTATTATGATAAGCGTTGCTTTATGCTTGGTTTTGAATGTTCTCCTTGTGCCGCTCCTCTCATTGCAGGGAGCAGCGCTTTCCGTGTTATTCTCAATGCTGGTTGGTTTTTTGCTTTCGGCTGTTTTTGTTGCAAAAAAATTTGGTTCCTTGATTTCAATAAAGGCATTCTTTAGGATAATTCTGGCGTCCACAGTTGTTTTCCTTGTGCTTTTCTTTTTTCCTGTTTCAGGCATGCTGTTGATTCCTTTTTATATTGGGCTGCTTGGATTGTACGCAATTATTCTTTTCATTTCCCGCGAGTTTTCGCCGAAAGACTTTGCAGTGTTCAGTAATATGGTAAAGTAATACATCTCTCGAAAAAATCCATATTTTAAAATGCTTTATTTTTTATTATTTCAGCAATTAAATGGTTTTTTTTTATGAAAATTCTTGTGACAGGCGGAGCAGGCTATATCGGGAGCGTTCTTACAGGGAGGCTTCTTGAAAAAGGGCACAAGGTAACAATTTTTGATAAGCTTTTTTTCGGCGAGGAACCCCTAAAGCAATATTCCTCAGACAAGAATTTCAGGCTTGTAAAAGGAGACATTAACTCGGGAGAGGATTTTTCAAAAGCCCTTGGCAATAATGAATCAGTAATTCATCTTGCCGCGCTTGTGGGGGATCCTGCCTGCAAGAAAAACCCCGAGCTTGCGAGAAAAACAAACTTTGATGCCACTCTTAAAATAGCGCATTTGTGCAAGGAAAAAAAAATCAAAAGGTTTGTTTTTGCCTCTACCTGCAGTGTTTATGGCTTTTCAAATTCGCAGCAATTAACAGAAGAATCTGCCCTAAATCCTGTTTCGCTTTATGCAATAACAAGGCTTTACAGCGAAAGGGCATTGAGAGTGCTTTCAAACAGTGTTTTTAATCCAGCAATACTGCGCTTTGGCACTGTTTACGGGCTTTCCCCCAGAATGCGCTTTGACCTTGTAGTCAATACCCTTTCAATGAAGGCAGCTACTGAAGGAAAAATAAGCATTTTTGGCGGAAATCAATGGAGGCCTTTTGTGCATGTTTCAGACATTGTTGATGCAATAAACCTTGTAATTGAATCTCCTGTTGAAAAAGTTGCGGGAGAAATCTTTAACGTGGGAAGCACTGAAGAGAATTATCTCATTAAGCAAATCGGGCAGGTAATTTCAGAATCATATCCTTTAGTAAAAGTGGATTCTGTCGATGAAATAGATGACCCAAGGAGTTATAACGTGAATTTTGACAAAATTAAAAAAACTCTCGGTTTCAGGACAAAGAGAACGCTTAAGGAAGGCGTTAAGGAAATAGTTGAAGCAATTAAGAGCGGCGCCATAAAGAATACTGCGGACGCAAAATATTACAATCATTTGATTTGACGTGAAAAATAATGATTTCCAGAATACGGCTTGAAGCTGGCTTTCTTGATTCCCTGAGGGCTGTTTTTCCTTTTCCTTCCAAGCCTTCAGAAAGATTCGCTCTTCAATTAAAATCTTTTTTTTCATGCAAGAAAGTTTTATTTTTCGGATGCGGAAGAGCAGCAATTTTTTTCCTGCTCAAGGCGCTGCCGCAGAAAAAAGTTTTTATTCCCGCATATACTTGTGCTGTTGTAAAGGAAGCAGTGCTGTTTGCTGGCAAACAGTGCATTGAAATCGACATTGATTTGGAGACATTTTCTTTCGATGCAAAGAGGCTTGAAAAAGAAATTATTCCCAATTCTATTGTTCTTGCAACGCACCAGTTCGGAATTCCATGTGACATATATGCAATAAAAAAGATTTGTGAAAAAAACAATTGCATTCTTTTGGAGGATTCTGCGGCTGCCTTTGGCACAATGATTGGAGGAAAACTCGCCGGAACTTTCGGGAGCGCTTCGATACTCAGTTTTGATTACACCAAAACCCTTACCTGTGCAAGAGGCGGCGCAATTATTTTCAATGACATTTCTCTTTATGAAACTGTTTTGAAGTCAGTTCCTGTTTTGAAAAAAGATTCTTTGGGCTCTTTCATGAAGCGGTTTTTTTTTGTTTCTTTCTATAATTTTTTTGCATCTCCGCTTGTTTATTCGATTTTCACTCTGCCCCTGCTTGCAAAAAATTCCCTTTTTGCAGACAAAGGCCAGATAAGCAGGCATTTTTCTCCGGAGTATAAGCAAAAATTTTCCGATTTTCAGGCAAGGCTTGGCTTGATTCAGTTTTCAAGGATAAAAAAGACAATTGAAAAAAGGAAAAAGCTGGCATTGTTTTTTCACGAGCGGCTTTCAAAGATTGAAAATCTTGGGATTCCAAAAAAAGAATCTCTTGAGAATTCTGTTCTCATCCGCTTTCCAATAATTGTTCCTTCTTTGGATAAAATTGCTTTTTACTGGGCCTGCAGGGCAGAAGGCCTTGATTTGGGATTCAGTTTTTCTTATTCCCTTGCGGAAAAGCAGAAAGCCCCGAATGCTTTTTTTGCGGGAGAAAAAGTCCTTGACCTTCCTTTTTATTCTTTGCTTTCAAAAAGAGAAATGAAAAAAATTGTTGAAATAGTGAAAAAAGTCTCTCTTAAAAGCGATTTGAATGACTTGATTGCATTGGCAACAAACAATCCTAAAAAGCAGAAAATTTCTTTTTTGCTTGAAGAAAATCAGAATGGAAAAACAATTGGCGCTGCAGGCATAGTCATCCGAAGCGGCTTGCCTTTCTTTTTTCTTGCGGTAAAGCCTGAGTTTCAGGGAAAAGGAATTGGAGGTTCCTTGGTTAAAAAATTTTTTGAAGAAAAAAATCCTGATTTTGTTTTTCTTTCAGTAAGCAACAAGGTTGCCGAGCGCATTTACCTGAAGAACAAGTTCAGGATTATCGGAAAAAAAGGAAAAAGCATTTTCATGGTTTATGAAAAAAAGAAAACTTTTGCTTCAATGGCGAGCGTATTTGTTGTTTCCATTTTTTTGAAAAAATAATCTGCAGGTTTACGGCCGGATGCGGCCTGCCGTTACTTTTGCGGTTTGACTTTTGCGAGGCAGACAATGCTTGTGCCGAACGGCAGCCTGGCTTTTCTGCCAATCAAAAAATTTTCAAGTTTTAAGGTGTTTATTAACGCTGAGTTGAAAAAGCGAGGCAGTTTTGTAAGGTTGGATTCCTGCCTTTTTTTCCCGTTTTTTTTTGTGTTTCTGCTAATGATTTTCACAAATGCCGAAGGCACAAATAGAATCGCATTCCAATATGAAATAAATTCTATTTCAAGTCCTGCTGATTCAAGAAGCCTTTCGAGTTCTCGCAGTGAGTATCTCCTAAAATGATGATGCACTTTGTCATGAACTCCAAAAAGCAGTTTGAAAGCGGGAACAGTAATCAGCAAATGCCCGTTTTTTGCAATTGCCCCGGCGGCTTTTTCAAGTGCCTTCCTGTCGTCCTCGACGTGCTCCAGGAAATCAATCATTAAAATCAGATCATATTTTTTCTTGAAACTAAAATTTTCAATCCCGCTTTTGTGCAGGTCAATTCCTTTTTTTTTTGCAATATCCACGCATATCTGGCTGACATCAAGGCCTTCGACATAAAAACCCATGTTTTTCAGAATCTCAAGGTTTTTTCCGGTTCCAGCACCGATTTCAAAAACTGTTTTTGCATTTTTTGGAATCATTTTGAGCATCATGGCGCGCCTTGAAACAAACCACCAGTTCCAATCTTCAAACTTGTTCATTTTAATGATTTCATATTTTTCCATGGGTGCCCTCTAGAAAGGATACTTCAACTTTATTTTTAAGATATCTGCAAGCATTCCCAGAGTGTTCTTCAGCTTTAGCCTGCTGTCTATGCTGTTATACCAGTCGACAGGGATTTCTTTTATTTTGTAATGGTATTTTTTTGCCAGAACAAGGACTTCGACATCAAATGCCCATCTTTCGGTAGTGATTTTTGAAAAGATTTTTTTTGCCTTTTCTGTTTTGAACAGCTTGAAGCCGCACTGTGTGTCCTTTATGTCCATCATGAACAATAGGGAAACAAACTTCGCAAAAATTTTTCCAAGCGCCTTTCGGGAAGCTGGCTGCTCTATTTTAATACTGCTTGCGGGAAGGTTCCGCGAGGCAATGATTACGTCGTATTCCGGAATAAATTTTAGCATTTCTTTTAGAAACTCAAGCGGTGTGCTCAAGTCAGCGTCAGTGAACAGAACAAGTTCTTTCGAGGCAGCAAGAATTCCGCGCCTTACAGAAAAGCCTTTCCCTCTGTTGGGTTTGTTCACGATGACTTTTGCCCCCTGCTTTCGGGCTATTTTGGCAGTGTTGTCTTTGCTTCCGTCATCCACCAGGATTATTTCATAATTTTTAAAATCTTCTTCCCTTAGAAAATCCCTGATTGCCTTCACAGTGTTTCCGATTTTTTTGGCCTCATTGTATGCAGGCAATACAATCGAAATCTCCTTTTGCACGAAAAACACTCCAGACTATAAAAGTGGACACATTTAAGTTTTTATATATTTCTACTCCATTTTGATTCAATCTGGCGATGCGATGGATTCTCGTAATGTTTTTTTTCTTTTGGCGTTTGGGATTATAATTGTTCTTGTAGTTACAGCGGTTTACGGAATCAACAAGGATTATTTTGACACAAAAAATTATTTGAAAGCAACAAGAATACTGCAGGGAAATGCTGTTCTTGCTCCTGAGGACGAGGAAATGAACCTTAGGGGAAGGTTTTTGAGGCCCCTGCAGCTTGTCCTTAACAGTCTTGAACCGATTCCTCTGGAAGAATGGTTTTATTTTTTGAATGTTATTTTTTTCCTGTCCGCAGGCTTGTGCATGTATGGAATTACCCTGCTTTTGTTTGAAGACAGAGTGCTGTCTTTTTTTTCCGGAATTTTGTTTTTTTCTTCAACTGTCGCAATCCAGTTTTCCCTCGCCTTGCTAACAGAGGCTGGAACATATTTTTTTTATGCCTTCGGCATACTGATTGCGCTTTTCTATTATAAAAAGCGTCCGGAATCAAAAAAACTGGCTTTTGTAAGCGCTTTGGTTTTTGGCCTTGGTGTTCTGATGAAGGAAAGCGCGGGAATCGGAATAGCTTTGCTTTTGCTGCTGGTTTTGTTTTCAAAAAAACTCAGGGTGTTTACTTTCTTTAAAAGCGGTTTCCTTGGCAGAATTGTGTTTGTAGCTGCTCTTCTTGCAGCATTTTTTGTTCCTACATTGATTACACAGGCACTTGTATTTTTTTCACTGAATTACACCTACCTTGATTATGTGCATTTCCAGCTGACAAGCGGCCTAATAGTAAAGTCCATGTTCACCCTGCCCAGGTTTTTAATTGCATTCCTTGTTTCGTTTACAGTTCTTATTCCCGGTTTCTTTTATGCTTTCCTGGCAAAAGCCAGCAACAAAAAAGAAATTGCCCTGCCAATCTGCATGACAGCAGTGGGCCTGCTGCCGATTTTAATGTATCTGACTGTCTATGACAGGCTGGTTTTCATGCTTTTTCCTATCGCGATACCATTCGGCCTGCTTGGAACCTGGTTGTTTTTGAAAAGGCATTTTCCTGTGCAAGAAAAAAAGCTTTTCATGGTTTTTATTATTTTATTTATTGCATTGAACATTGTGGGCTTTGTTCTCTACAGGAACCTCGCTATTTCCGGTGCAGTGGCAAAAATGTTTTAGGGTTTGCATATGGGTTATGTGACAGCGCTTATGACTCCTTTTTTTGTTTGTTCTTGAATACTTGCTTGGGTGTAGATATTTTAAGATTGGGTTTTGCATTTTAACTTTTTTTTAAAATTTCGCCGAGTTTTCATAAAATAATTCTTGCCAAGATTTCATTTTTCCTTGAGGCAGGTTTCGTATATTTCAATGTATTTTTCTATTATCCCCTTCCAGGTGCAGGGCTCTTTTTCCAGGATTTTTTTGTTTGCCATGCCTATTTTTTTCAAATCGGAATCTTTGAGTTCCAGGACAGCATTGATTATTGCTTTTGTATCTGCTGCGGGAATGATTTTTCCGTTCACATTGTTTTTTACCCAATGTGCATTGTCGCCAATATTGGTTGCAATTATGGGTTTCTTTGCAGCAACTGCCTCAAGTAGCGCTACAGAAGTGCTGTCTGACAGCGAAGGGCTGAGGTATATGCTGCTTGTTTTGAGCGCACACCAGTATTCTGGTTTGTCAAGAAAGCCGGTTTTAACAATGTTTTTTCCTGCGCCGGATTTTTTTATTTCTTCTTCAATAACATTTTCATAATCGCCTGCCTTTCCAACAAGCAGGAGTTTTGCGTTAGGGCTTTTCTTGATTATTTTTGGCATTGCCCTTATTGCATACTCTGCCCCGTAAATCTTGCCTTTGAAGCGGCTTACCATTATTACAAGATCATTTTTCCCAATTTTCCATTTCTTTTTCATTTGCAGAATTTTTTTTGAGCTCGGCTTGTGGATTTCAGGTTCGTAAAAATGGACAAAAACTTTTTTCATTTTTACTTTTTTTTCTTTGGCAAAATCAATGAGGCTGTAGCCGTCTGCAAAAATGTAATCTGCGTTTTCAATTGCACTTTTTACAAAATGCTTTGTTGCAATGTTTTGCAGCCCAAGAAAAACATCGCTTCCAAGAAGCTCAACCACAAAAGGAATTTTGTATTTTCTTGAGAGCCTTTTTGCAACAGTCCCGCCTGGAATTGCCCAGAAGCCGTGCACAATGTCTACTCTGTTTTTCTCACAGACTTCTTTTGCTTTTGAGTAATACTGGTACAAATAGCCCGCTGCACGGATAGGGCTTATCTTTCTGAAATCAAGCTGTGCATTTTTGCCGAACCTGAAAATTTTTACTCCGTCAATTGTTTCTTCAAAAGCAGCGCCTTCTGTGTGCGGCGCTACTACAAAAACAGTTACCCCCTGTTTCACAAGCCTTTTTGCTGTTTCATGCCTTGGGCTCCAGTTCTGCCAGTGGCCTTTTTTGAAAATGGGGTATGATGAACTCAAGAAAAGCACATTCAAAAGATCGCCTTCAGGTTTTAAGCAGCCATTTATAAGCCACTTTTGCTCCAGCTATTAGTTTTTTTGGGTCGTGCAGGTTTCTTAGTATTGTCTTTGGCCTGAGTAATAATTGTATTCTTGCCCTGCGGTATTGCTTTTCAATTTCTTCAGGAGAAGCCATGCCCGGCATTGTGTATTTTGCTTTGCTTCCAAGGCTGAACAATTCTTCCTTGCTTTTTACAAGCATTTTTCCCCTGCCTTTTTGTATGTCATCGAAGAGTTTTGTTCCAGGATACGGGGTTGTCATTGAAATAGAGCAATAATCAAGGTCAAGTTCTTTTGCAAACTCGACTGTTTCCTTCATTGTTTCAATTGTCTCGCCTGGAAGCCCGAACATGAAAAACCCGACTGTCTTTATCTTGTGCTTTTTCAGGATTTTAACTGCCTTTCTTACTGTTTCTTTTTTCTGGACTTTTCCAATGCTGTCAAGAATTTTTTGGTTGCCTGATTCAATGCCAAGGCCAGTATATTTGAGGCCTGCCTTTTTCATCCATTCGGCAAGCTCTTCGGTTACTGTATCGGCGCGTATTCCGTTTGGAAGGCTCCAAGGCAGGTTTATTTTCCTTTCAATTATTTTTTTGCAGATTTCTATTGCACGTTCCGGCAAGAGCGTAAAACAATCGTCGGCAATCTGGAATTCTTTTATCCCAAATTTTTTTTTCATGCCTTCGAGTTCATTGACAATATTTTCCGCGCTTCTTTTCCTGTAGCGCAGGCCGAAAAGCCCTTTGAAGCAGTAAATACAGCTGTAAGGGCAGCCTCTTGAAGTTATTATTGGAAGGCATTTTTCTGATGTCCTTAATGCAGAGCCATATTTTTCAATTGGAAATCCACTCCAGTCAGGAAATGGGAGTTCATCAAGGTTTTCGATGAATTCCCTTTCTTTGTTTATTATTTTTTTGGCATTCCATTTGAATGCAAGGTTTTTGATTTTTTTTAATTTTAAAAAAAGCTTTTTTTTGTTTTTTTCCCTTTCCAAAATATTAATCAGCTCTAAAAATGCTTTTTCTCCTTCGCCCACTATTACAAAATCTGAGAAATTCAGGCAATCAGCAGGGTCTGTGGCGGGATGCGGTCCGCCAAGAATTATCGGGATTTTTAGTTCTGCCTTGATTTTTTCAGCAATTTGCCTTGCAGTGCTGTATGTGGGAGTTGTCATGCTTATTCCAACAGCACCGCAGCCCCTTGCTTCTTCAATAATTTTTTCATGGTTGTAAAGTAGCACATTGTTGTCTATTATTTTCACCTCGTGGCCCGCTTTTTTCAGGCAGGCTTGCAGATATGCAAGGCCGATTGGGCCTTCGTATGTAAAATAAACAGGGAATTCAGGATGTATAAGGCAAATTTTCATAAAAAACCACGTTTATTCAATTTCTTTTTTCTTTATTTTATATAATATTTCTTCTTGGGTTTTTCTCTGGCGGTCGTTCATGTCCGCAAGCAGCGCCAGTATTAGAAGCAGAAAACCAAGAACAACCAGTATTACGTCAGCATAAGCAACCCAGAGATAAGGGTCTATTTTGTGCTTGAGCATTAACCTTATCCAGAGCCAGAGTGCGCTTGTTATCCCTATTGCAAATAGCAAAACGCCTATTGCCCCAAAAAATTTCAACGGCTTGTGGTCCCTGATTGACCTTGTTATTATCAAAAGCGCTTTTATTGAGTATGCAAACCAGTTTTCCACTACTTTTGATTTGCCGTGCTCCCTCTGGCCCTTTACTGTGCAAGAAATCTCTGTTATTCTCATGCCCTTTTCTACGGCATCTAGCAGTGCTTCCTGCGTGTAAGTGTGTTTTCCAAAAAGATTAAGACGAAGCGCGCATTCTCTGGAATAAGCCCTGAACCCGCATTGGGTATCAGTGAATTTTTGGCCCGCGAGCCAGGATATTATTGCAGTAAAAATGCTGTTTCCGAATTTTTTAACAAGCGGCATTTTAGGAGTCTTTGATTTTTCCTTGAAGCGTGTGCATGTCACAAGGTCAGCGTTGCCATTTACAATTGGCACTATTAATTTTGGAATGTCCTTTGGGTTGAACTGCATATCTGCATCAATGTTGACTATTATGTCAGCCCCTGCTTTAAGGGCTTCGTTAATGCCTGTCCTGAATGCGACGCCAAGGCCCTTGTTGAATTGGTGGGAAACAATTTTGTCAGCGCCTGCCTTTCTTGCTTCGCACACTGTGTTGTCCTTGCTTCCATCGTCAATTACCAGAATAATAATTTCCTTTATGCCCAGAATTTTTTTTGGAATTTTATTTATTACTTCGAAAATTGTTTTTTCTTCGTTGAAAGCGGGAATTTGCACTACTATCTTCATTGTGATTCCTTGTTTTTAATTTACAATTTATTTGTTTAAACTTTTTTTGCAAGAAGGATTATTTGTTCTTTTAAAGCGCCCGGCATTATTTTGTCCGCCAGTTTTCTAACAAAATAAACAGCTTTTCTCTGGCCGGGGCTTGATTCTTCTGTGTAATATGTTGTCTTTTTTTGGATTTCGCCAAAGCCATTTTTGCGCACAAATTCCTCCAATTCCCGTGGCAAAAATATTTTTTCGTGGCCGCCATACTCTGGATTTGCATGGTCGAATTTGTGGAAAAGGATATTGCTCCATGCTTTTTTGTTGGGGGTAGTGATTATCAGGCTACCGCGTTTTTTTAGTATGCGCAGGCATTCCTTAAGCATTTTTTCAGTTTTGTTTGGAAATTTCAGGTGTTCAATTATTTCTCCCGCAATTATGAGTTCAAATTCGCTGTCAGGAAATGGGGCTTTTGTTATGTCCCCCTTTACTGTGTTTTCTTTTTGGTTTGCCGCAACTATATCAAGGCCAGTGATTTTTTTTGCAGGATTTTGTTTAAGAAGCACAGAATGCATGATTGACCCTGTTGTGCCTATGTTCAATATTTTTCCACTCGTCTTTTTTATTTTCCTGTCAATTATTTTAATCCTTTCAGAGTCCATGGCATTTCCTTTTTGAATTTTTAGCCTTTTATGTATTTTAAAAGGTTCCAGGCGCTTCTCAGGCTTGTTTTTGCGAGCTCCCTGTTTGTGAGCCTCTGCCTTATTGCCTTTAGTATATATCCGAGCCTGAAATAATACTGCCTGTATGCCTGTTTCAAAAATTTTTCCATTTCTTCGGATTTTAATTCAGGATACTCAAATATGGGGGTAATGCATCCTTCTTCATCAAGGAATTCAGACCAGTCTGAAAATTTGAGAAGGCCTTTCTTTTTGAGTGTTTCATAAAATTCTGTTCCGGGATAGGGCTGTGCAATTGAAAACTGGACAAAATCAATGTCAAGGTCTTTTGCATAATTAATTGTCTGCTGGATTGTTTTTTTTGTTTCTCCGGGCATTCCAAAAACGAATGTTCCATGCACCTGTATTCCTGCCTTTTTAAAAATTTCCGCGCATTTCCTGCCTTGTTCTGTTGTAGCCCTTGGGCCTTTTTTCATGTTTTTCAGGAGCTCATCATTGCCTGATTCAAATCCTACTTTTACAAGAAAACAGCCGGCTTTTTTCATTTTTTCCGCAATCTCCGCATCAACAGAATCGACCCTTGAATAGGCAGCCCAGGGGAGATTTACTTTTTCCTTTATTATCAAATCGCATACTTCAATAATGTGCTTTTTGTTCACATTAAGAGTGTCATCATTGAAAAGCACGCTTTTTATTTTTGGAAAATTTTTTTTAATGAATTTCAATTCATCCGCAATGTTGCGCGCGCTTCTGAATCTGTAGCTTCTTCCTGACATTAGCTGCGGGCCTGCGCAGAAAATGCACTGGTGCGGGCATCCTCTTCCTGCAAGAATAAAAGTAAAAGGGTTCTTGTATAATGCGCTGTAATATTTTTCGTTTGGAAGCAATTTCCTTGCAGGAAAAGGCAGTTCGTCAAGGTTTTCAATCAAAGGCCTGCCTCGATTATGTAGCAATTTTTTGTTTTTTGCGTATGAAATCCCTAACACTTTTTCAACGCGCGCGCCTGTTGCAAGTTCTCTTATTGTGTATTCATATTCTCCCCGCGCAATGAAATCAAAGCCTCTTTTCAAAGTATCTTCAGGAACTGCTGTTGCATGGACACCAACTGCAATTGTTTTTGCGCCTGTTTCTTTTTTCAATTCTTTTGCCAGTGTCCCATCAGAATCCACTGAAGCAGTGGAGGTTAACATTACAATCAGTTCTGGCTCAAATTTTTTTGCCATTGAAATTGTTTTGGCTCTTGAAATTTCCAATGCAGGAGCATCAATCAGATCCACTTTGTGATCTTCTTTTTGGCAGACAGCAGCAGCATAAGCCAATAGTAATGGCGGATGCAAAGCCTTCTGCGGAGAAACTGCCTGAAACCTCACCTCTCTGTTGAAGGTAGTGTCATGGAATGGCGGATTCATGAAAAGTACATTCATTTCAACACGCTTCTACAGTTCGAATATTAAACCAACTTGACTTTTAAAACTATTTTTAATCTAATTAATTATAATTTATTAATAAAAAAATTTGTTTACTTGTTTATTTAAATTGCATTGGTGCAAGAATGGAACAGCCTTTCTTTGGAAAAGAAAGCCCGGGAAAATAAAAGTGATTCAATGAATTTCAAAAATTTTTTTTTGTGCTGGTCGCAATTGTGCTACTTGCAAGAATTTTCACTGCAATTACTCTTCCTGATACTGCATACACAGACACTTTATATCATTTGGCAATTTCAAAGGAAATAGCAAACACAGGAACAATGCCATTTCATTCAAGTGCAAATGAACTTGTTTTTCAGGGAATAAGCGGAGCACTGCCGCCGCCTTTTTTCCATGTCGTGGTAGCAGATTTTTTTGTTATTTCAGGAACAAGTCTTAGCTTTGACTTGATTGCATTTTTTCCTATTGTTGTAGTTCTGCTTGAACTGGCAATTATTTTTCTTATTTGCAGGCAATTTTTTGCAGGCCATAAAAAAGGCAGTTCTATTGTGCTTTTGGCATTTCTTTTTGCGGCAATACAGCCTGTTTTTGGAATTTATTCCTCAGTAAACTATCCTGATTCTATTGCGACATTGTTTGTTTTGTTTTCTTTCTACTTAATTATGAAATTTGATGCAACAAAAAATCCCGCCTTTTTATTTTTGCTTCCCTTCAGCATTTCTGCAGCTGTTCTTTCAAAGCTTACAGCAACAATACTCTTGCCCGTTTTTTTGGCCGCAATTATTTATTGCTGCGTGAAATCAAACATAAAGCATGCTAAAAAAATAGCTGCTATTGCCGTGATTCTCACAATTGTCCTTTCGGGCTTTTGGTTTTTTGCTGATTTCCAGAGGTCAAGTGCAGAACATCCTGAATGGGGCTTTTTCCAGAAACTTTTCCCATCAAATTCCGCTGAAGTTTCAGACATTGCAGATTCAACTATTTCTTTTGAAAGCTCTCCCCTTAAAAGCCCTGTTGATTTTATTGTTCAGTTCAACGAGTCTTTCTGGTTTTTTCTGCCAGTGCAGTTCCAGAGCAATATTCCTTTCATGTTTGGCATTCCAATGCCTGTGCTGATTGCATTGTTCACAATAATAACACTGCCTCTTCTTGCAGTTGCACTTTACGGCTTTGTCCTGTTGATTGCAAAAAGGGAAAAATACTGGCTTCTGATTCTGCTTTTGTTGCTGTTTGGGGCAGTCCCTTTTGTTGAAAGATTGCAGTCAAGAATAAGCATTAGAATGCTTCTTGTGCTCCTTCCTTTCTTCGGAATCTTCTTTGCAAGGGGTCTCCTTGGCCTGAAATCCAATAATTCCACTGTTTTTAAACAGTGGAATATATTGCCTGCCAAAAACCATGCCACCGAATTTATTCGGTGGTTTTTGGCAATCCTGAAAAAGCCAGTGGTTGAAAAAATTGTTCTTGCATTGCTTGTGCTTGCAGTGGTTTATTCCGCAGGATTCATGATTTTTACGGCGCTTTATTATGAAAAATCACTTGCGGAAGCAAGGCCTGCATATGAATTCATCAAAACTCTTCCTGATGATTCAAGGATTCTTGCCCAGAGGCATTTTGTAAGGCATATCATTTTCTTTACCGGGCATGATGCAAACAGGGATTGGAATGAATACGCAAAAATGAATCCCGAAGAGTTTTATTCCCTTCTTTCCAAGCTGAAGAAAGAGTCCCATGTTGATTATCTTCTTTCAACCTGTTCTAAAAACCCCTGGAACCCGGCTTCTTTAGGATTGCTTGAAAAAGAAGGAAAATTATCCATTGTTTTCGAATCAGCTTGTTCAAAGGTGCATGAGATAAAAAACTAGTTTTTTGCGAGTTTTTTCAGCAGTTCAATTGTTTTTTCGCTCGAGCCTTTAACAAATTCCAGCTCGTTTTTGATGAAATCCTTTCTCCCTTCTGCGAGTCTTTTCAAAACTCCGGAGTTTTCAAAGACAGAGTTGATTGCAGTTTCAAGCTCCCCCGAGTTTCTGGTGTATAGGACCGCATTGTTTTTTTCGTAAAAATCAGCGGTTTTTTCATGGTCAAAAACAATTACCGGTTTTTCAAACAGCATTGCCTCTAGGAGGGTTGTTGAACAGTTGCCTACTACTGCGTCAGAAGCATCTATGAGGTCGTGAAGCGGAATTTTTTTTGGTATTGCTGCTTTTTTTGCGAATCTTTTTTCATATCCAAAAAAGTGCTCTACCGGATGGATTTTTATAATGCATTTCAACAAAGGTTTTTTTTCAATTGCCTTTATTGTTTCGCGCACCATCTGCATGGGATTAAAACCATAGGCCATGGGCTGTGTAAGGACAAGCACTGCTTTCTCGTTTTTTTCAATGCCAAGTTTTTTTCTTGTTTCTTCTCTGTTGAATTTTTTTGTGACTATCTGCTCGAATCTTGGGTTTCCTGTTTCAAAAATTTTTTCATCCGGGATTTTATGAAATTTAAGGAGTTTTTTCGTGTTTTTGCCCCAAGCGAAAAACAGGTCGGCAACAAGAGGCACGAAACCAGTGAGCCACCCTTTTTTGGTAGTCCTGTCTACTGACGGAACCCCATGTTCGATTACAATAGAGGTTGCCGAGAATCTTTTTGCCATTAACGCAACTATTCTTTCAAATGGCACAGAGTCGACCCAGAGCACCACGAGCTTTGGTTTTTTTTTGATAAACTCTTTTTCAATTATGTCAATGAACTGCACAAATCTTGGAAAATCATTCTTAACCGAATTTTCAATTTGTTTTTTTATTATGGGAAAAAAATTTGTTTTTTCAAAAATGCCCCCGTTTTTAATTGCCCTGCCCTCGAGGGCTTTTTTTGCATCGGCTTCGATTCTTTGGGGCATTTTTTTCAGGCTAAACCAGTTCTCCGGCTTAAGGGCATGGCGCAAAAGCACTTCTTCTATTGAAAAAACATTGAAATCCCGGCTTTCCGCAAGTTTTTTCTGCAACCCGTCAAAATAGCCGCGCGATTTTGTAAAAATGGTTATTGCATTGGGCTTGTTTTTTCTGAAGGGCGATTTTGTTATTTCAAATATTTTCTTGCTTATTTGGCTGCCTCGTTTTTTGAAATGTGCCATCACAAATCCGCTGTCTCCGGCTTCTGCCAAGTCCAAAAGGCAAGCTTTTTTTCCCAGTATCTCCAGGTATTTTTCCGCTTTTGTGTTTCTGCAGGCAATTATTTTTTTTGGCAGAAATTTTTTGCACGCATTTTTCAAAGCAATCGCTTCAAAAAAATCGTTGTAAATTTCCAGGCTTAATTCATAGGATTTTGCTTTTACAAGGGAAATGCCTTTGTACTCTATTTTTGTTTTTTCAATTATTTCAGCCAGCGAAACGGCTTTTTTCAGGATTGATTTTCTTTGTTTTTCGCTTACAAGGCATTTTGGGGTAAAAAAATTTATTTTTTTTTCAAAGGCTATTTCCTGCAGTTCCGAATTCAGCAAAACCGCGCTGTCTGTATCCGGATTGAATTCTTTTGCCTTGAGAATTGCTTCGAGTTCGCCCTCGCTGGAAATGCATGCAATATTCAAATT
Organism: Candidatus Iainarchaeum sp.; assembly: GCA_020053055.1. Taxonomy (GTDB): domain Archaea; phylum Iainarchaeota; class Iainarchaeia; order Iainarchaeales; genus JAGVNX01. The sequence continues at coordinate 2,779 of JAGVNX010000066.1, read as the reverse complement.
AGGACCCGGATTATATTGGGCTTCAATTGTTTTAAAAAAATGCCGTAATTTGGGCTTTCGAAATTTGTACCAGCGCTTTTTAAAAGTTTTCAATATTACTAAGTATTTATGGCAAAAAGCCTATCTATTTGAACATTTGAATTTGATTTGCTAAAACAATTGTTCGTGATACAATATTGGCTGTCAAAATAAAAAAGGGGAAGCCCGCATGCTGAAAAAAACTTGGCCGAAAAAAAGCGGCAACGAAGGAACAAAAGGAAAACTAAAAATTATTGATTTTTTAAAAGGAATTGCAATATCCTGGGTGCTAATAATCCACTTAGAAGCCTTTTTACATTTTAATTTGGGTTGGTTTGACTTAATTTTGCAGTTCGCTGTTCCGATGTTTATGGCCATAATGGCTTTAAATTTTGCGATTTCCTGGGAAAAAAACAGCAATTTGAAGCAATATTTTTTTAGGAGGGCAAAAAGATTCTTGCCCCCGTTTTTTGTTGCTTTGTCTGTTTCAACAATCTTGGCTGTTTGGCTAAATCTCCCTTTGGAGTTTGGAGAAAGGCAGTTAGTCGGTTATTTTTTTCTTGGAGGCTCGGGAAATTATTTTATTCCCGTGTTATTCCAATTTGTCCTGTTTTTTCCAGTCCTTTATTTTATATTCAAAAAAAATTTGCTGGCAACAGCCCTTTTGTTTATAGGGCTTTTGTTTTTGCTTCCAAATTCCCAGTTAAATATCACTGCCCAATATAATCTGATTAGATTTTTGCCGTTTATTTTTATTGGTTTTTTGTTATCAAAAAAAATCGATTGGATTAGGCGGCACGATTTTGGATTTAAGTTTTTTGAAATGCCCGGCAAATATAGCTACCAGATTTATTTATTCCAAGTGGTTTTTTTCAGCAAAATTTTTTGGTGAAATAAAATGAAATGCAAAATGCGCAAAGGTTCAAAGCTGGCTTTGCTTGGAGGGAAACCCGTTAAAACCGGCGGGTTTCCGCAGCACAACAGCATTGGCAGGGAAGAAAAAAAGCTTGTTAATGCGGTTTTGGACAGCGGAATATTAAGCCTATTTCAGGGAAACAACTCTGCAGAATTTTACGGCGGGCCCTTTGTAAAAAGAATGGAACAGGACTTTGCCAATTATTTTGGGGCAAAACATGCAGTTTCAATGAACAGCGCAACAAGTGCACTTCATGCCGCTGTTTTTGCAGCAGGAGCCGGGCCCGGCGACGAAGTCATTGTTCCGCCCTACACAATGAGCGCAACAGCATCTGCTGTCCTGATGCAGAATGCAGTGCCGGTTTTTGCGGATATTAAAAAAAACAATTTTTGCATTGACCCCGAATCAATCAGAGAAAGGATTTCGGAAAAAACAAAGGCAATAATTGTTGTTCATTTGTTTGGAATGCCTGCCGACATGGATGAAATAATGGAGATTGCGAAACAGCACAATTTAATAGTCATAGAAGATGCCGCGCAGGCGCCAGGTGCGACATACAAGGGAAAATACTGCGGCACAATCGGGCATATTGGCGTATTAAGCCTTAATAGGCATAAGACAATCCAATGCGGCGAAGGCGGAGTGCTTTTGACAAACAGCGACGATTTTGCTTTGAAATGCCAGCTGCTTAGAAACCATGGGGAAGTTGTTGTAGAAGGTATGGGCGTCTCAAACAGGATTAATGTTTTGGGCCATAATTACAGGATGACCGAATTGCAGGCAGCTGTCGGAATTGCACAGCTCAAAAAACTCGGCATGCTAAATAAACACAGAATCAAATTAGCAGAATACCTTGCTAAAAAATTAGCCTGTTTTGATGCAATCAAAACACCCGAAATTCCCGGCAACTTAAAACCTGTTTATTATTTGTATCCAATGCTTTTTTCCGAGGAAAAAGCAGGCATTAGCAGGGAGCTTTTTGTCAATGCCGTTAATGCAGAGGGCCTTCCGCTGAATACCGGTTATGTAAAACCAATCTATTTGGAACCCATGTACCAGAAAAAAAGCGCTTTTGCCGGCACCCAGTGCCCTTTCAAATGCGCGTACTACAACCGCAATGTAGATTACAGCAAAGGCATATGCCCTGTAACGGAACAATTGCAGGAAAAAGAATTAATATTCACAAACATTTGCAGGTATCCCCTGAAAAAAAGAGACATTGATATTTTTGCCTGCGCAATTGAAAAAGTTTTTGATAATGCGGAGAAGTTAAAAAAATATGCAGAGAAAAAGAACCAGGATACTTGTAGCCTGCAAGGATAGGGGCGGGAGCAATATTTTATTGCCTGCGGTAAAGCGCCTAAGGCAGGACGGCTTTGATGTGGCCCTTTTGGGTTACGAAACAAGCGAAAAATTTTTCAAAGAGCAGGGCATCAAATTCAATACAATAAAAGATTTTGGCCTGGAAAAAGCCGATGAAGAATCAATGGCAAAACTGCTTTTTATTTTAAAGCCTGACCTGATTTTGCTTGGAACAAGCTGGAGAGAAAGCATTGAAAAGCCTTTGGCAGCAGCTGGAAAAAAACAAGGGATCACAACAGTCGCGGTATTGGATTACTGGAGCAATTACAGGAAAAGGTTTTTTTTGAATCCTGACAATGGCACGCAGGAAGATTTTGAAAAGTACTCCCCGGACTATTTTCTGGTAATGTCAAAATTTGCACAAAGGGAAGCAGTGCGGGAAGGCTTTAAAAAATCCAGTGTAATTACTGTCGGCCAGCCTTACTTTGATGGCTTGCAAAAAGAGAGGGAAAATTTCAAACAACGGAAGAAAACTGCTTTTAG
>JAGVNX010000019.1 GCA_020053055.1 Candidatus Iainarchaeum sp. | reverse complement strand
GAATTAAGAAAGCTCGGATATGGTGCGAGTGAATTAATGCGTGCTGGATATGGTGCGAGTGAATTAATACGTGCTGGATATGGTGCGAGTGAATTAAGAAAGCTCGGATATGGTGCGAGCACATTAATAAAAGCTGGCTTTTCACAGGCACAGGTAAACGCTGTTTTTAGCAAGAAAGCCAAATAAAACTGTTTGAATAGTGAAAGTTTACTGTTTCCCTTTGGGCCGAATTACAATTGCACTTTTTTTGTATAGGCGATTATACAGTTAACTTGTAATAAACATTGATTGCTTGGATACTCGTGTTTTTTCTGAAGTTTTGGTCTTGATGCGCAGATAATTGTGAACATAAATTTTTGTTGGAATAGCATTGTTTCCGTCAAAAGTGAATGATGTTCCAGCCAGATTGTGCACTATTGTTCTGGAGTAATAAGCCTTGTTTTTGTTGCCTGTGATTTTCAAGATTTTTTCTGATTCGCTTGATTCGAAAACAAGAGAAGTGTTCATATCCGGTGGTGTTTCGTTGAAGGAATAAATTGTTTCAATTTTTTCTATGTGGCTGCTTAAATGAAGTATTTTTTTCACTTCGCCAAGTTCGTTTGCCACAATGCTTTCAGTTATTTTTCTTATCATTGCTTTCAGCTTCTTTGTTCAAAATTTTGTCTATTCAAATTATTTTTCTGCGCCTATTTGCAATCATAAGGGAACACTTTGAAAAATGCTTCGGGCCTGCTTCACAAGGCAGCAAAAATACGTTAGCGAGCGCCTCAAAAGGCTTTTAAACAGTTGGCAATTATTTTTTTTATTAGTGGTGTTTGTGAAAATAAAGTTTTTTTCAAAAAAAGGTCTGTTTTTTTTAGTAATATTTGCACTGGTTGTTTTTATTGCTTCAAAAATAAATTTTAGCCCTATTATCGGAGCCCAGAACCAGAGTTTTACTTTTTTCCAGTTCTTTGGCCCGATTGCAGGCGGCTTTTTGGGGCCTGTTTTTGGCGCGCTTTCTGTTCTGATTGCACAGGCAGCAGAATTCTTTTTGAGCGGCAAGGCAATTGAACCAACAAATATTTTGAGATTAACCCCAATGCTGTTTGCAGCATTTTACTTTGGCAAATACCTGCAAAAAAAATCTTTGAAAGATGCAAGCATTTTTATTCCGCTTGCCTGCATGGCATTGTTTTGGCTTCATCCTGTTGGGCAGCAGGCGTGGTTTTATGCATTGTACTGGCTGATTCCGGTTTTTGCAAAATTGTTCAGCAAAAGGCTTGTTGCAAGAAGCTTTGGAGCGACTTTTACTGCGCATGCAATCGGAAGCACTATCTGGCTTTACACTATTCCAATGCCAGCAGAAGCCTGGATTGCTTTAATTCCAATTGTTGCAATTGAAAGGACAGCATTTGCACTGGGAATAAGCGCAAGCTATGTTGCATTCAATACTTTCCTTAGCAAAATTGATTCAATTGTTTCAACAGGCCTGCAAATTGACAAGGCATATGTTTTTGGAAAAAAAATGTTCAGGCTAAGCGCATAAATTCCAAAAAGGGATTTGGCTGACATTATCGCAAGTGCTTCCAGAAAAAAATCAGTTGAGCTGCAGTTCTTTTTTCCAGTGTTCGATTATTTGCCCTGTTTTTTTTGCAGCAAAGCCAGTGTATTTTTCAGGATTTTCAATTATTTCCAATTGTTTTTCAGAAAATTTTTTTAAAAAAGGTTTCAGGGCTTCTTCTTTTTTTATTATTTCCTGCAAAGGCTTTTTTTCTGCCAGGGCTTTCAAAGCAAGTTTCCTGACTTCTTCATGGGCATCTGGATGCCCGTGAAACGCAAGCAGAATATACAAGGGTTCTGCAATGAGCAGGCCTTTGCTTTTTTCAAAATTTTCCAGCATGTTTTGTTTGTCAATGCTCATTTTTGCAGAAACTTTTTCCAATCGCTTTGCGCTTAAAACAAGCGCGGCAATTATTTCCGGCAAAAACCTTTGTGAAGCGCTGTTTGTCAAATCCCTTTGGTGCTCTGAAATCTGGTCAAGGTAAACAGTGTTCATTCTTGGCATGAATTGTTTCCAAAAGCTTTTGACGTTTTCAAAATTAATTGGGTTTCTTTTTTGCGGCATTGTGCTGCTGCCAACCTGTTTTGCGCCGAATTCTTCTCCAATTTCGGCAATTTCGCTTCTCTGCAGGTTTCTCATGTCGTCAGAAAAATTTGCGAGGACCCCGAAGCAGGAAACAAGCGCGTGCATCAAATCAGTCATTGGTTCGGCTTCAACAATTTGCGTGCTGGAAACGCTTGGCTTCAAGCCGAGTTCGAGCATTATTTCTTTTTCAAATTCCACTGGGTTTTCAAAAAAGAGGCTGCTTGCATTATATGCGCCGACTGCCCCGGAAAATTTTCCGCACAAATTGTTTTTTGCATTTTCAATTGCTTTTATTCTCCCGCCCAGCCTGCTTACATAAGATGCAATTGCAAAGCCAAAAGTGATTGGCTCTGCATGCTGCCCGTGTGTCCTTCCAATCTGAAGCGTTTCCTTTTCCCTTAATGCAATTGCCATAAGGGTTTTTTCTAATTCCAGTAATGCCGGCAAAACAGTTTTTTCTGTTGCTTCCTTGAAGCGCAGGGCATTTGCAGTGTCAACAATGTCATAAGATGTTGCAGAAAAATGCACAAAGGGTTTTGCGTTTTCGCTTACTTTGGCGCGGATGCAATTTGCAAGAGCCCTGATATCGTGCTTTATTTTGTCTTCTTCCGCATAAACTTCTTCTGCTGTAACCAGTAGGCTTGCTTTTTCAATTTCTTCCGCAATTTGTTTTGAACAAAGGCCTTTTTTTGCAAGGACTCTTGCAAGCACAGCTTCAATTCTTGCCAAGTATTTTATGCGCGCATTTTCCGACAAAAAGGGTTTTAACAATTCAAATGCTTTGGCATCCCTGCCATAATAGCGGTAATCAAGCGGAGAAATAAAATCAAACAGGTCCATGTTTTTTCCTTCTAGTTTTCTTCGGCTTTTTTTGCAACCTTTTTTTTAATCATTTTAATAGCCCAGGTTCTGTAACGGCCATAAAATTTTTGAAATTCATTGGTCCCAGTTAAACTATTTTCAGTTTTAATAATTTGAGCAAAGTGATATCCGGAAAGGATTAGGTAATACATATTGCCTGTTTTTGCATGTTCTGCGGAAGACTTGGCTAAATTCAGGGCAAATTTTTTTGTTTCTTTTGTTTCTATTCCTGCTTTTTTCAGGGCTTTTATTGCTCCCCAGAAAACAATGCGCCGTGTTACTCTTGGAGAAAGTTTTGTTTGTATAGGCGCGATTGCTCTTCCAATGTTTTTGAGTTCGCGTGTTGCTTGTTTCCTGATAAACGGCCTAATCTTTTTTTGCATTTCATAACCTCTTTTTTTTTGTTAAAAATTTTTTTCCACAAATTGTTGGTATGATTTCACTATATTTTCAATTGCAGGCGTGTTCCAGGTTTTTTCCCCTGTCCAGGCAACTGTAACTGATTTGTACATATCACTGACTATTTCAACAAGTTCTTTTGGAAGCCTTGGTGGAACAGTATAATTGCTTTTTTCCCTGTTTTCTGCTTTTTCCTTTTCAATTACCGCGTACCAAGGGGTTTTTTTGTAATAATCCCTCAGAACCTGCTTGCTGACGTGAAAGCCGTTGAATAAAAACCTGTCTTCATCAAGAGTGCCTAAAACATCTACGAGAATTAATTCGTTTTTTTGGTTCAAGGCAAATTCCACTTTTCCGTCTGCGTGCTCCAAACCGATTTTTTCAGCTTTTTTGTTCAAAAAATCGTTTATTTTCAATGCTGTTTCCTTTAATTCTTCAATTTGTTTTTTTGTTAAAGCAGAAATTTTTCTTGCTTCTTCCCAGGAAAGATACCTGTCTGTTGGCTCCAGCTTTGTGCTGATATCAGTTATTGGCTTTGAAAGTTTTTCCCCGGCCACTGGCTTTTTTTCCAGCCCAAGAGTTTTCCAGTCAAGTTGTCCTGATTCAATTCTTTTGAAAACACTGCTGGCTTCGGGCAGGGAATTTCTGTAAATGACTTCAAGCGGAACCAAATAATTGTGCATTCCCAGCTTTAATTCGCTTTTTTGCGGGTACAAAACCCTGAATAAATCAACTTGCATCCGGTTTCCTGAAACAAGTTTTTGAAAATGGCTTTTTATTCCAAGCTTTTTCAATTGCAGGAAATTATATGCTGCCATTCTGCATAATGCTTCTCCCTTGAATGGAATTGCATCAGGCATTTTGCCATAATCAAAAATGCTGTAATCATCAGTAAAAGTAAAAATTCCAATGCCTGCTTTCTTTTCAGTTGCAGGTTTTTTTATTTCCAAATCTTTTACGCTGCCCAACAAATCGCCCCTATTTGGATTTTTTTTGTGCAAGTATTTTTCTGCAAGAAAGCAATTTTTCAGAAAAAATATTGTTTGAAGCATTTAATAATTCAATTGCTGCAAGTGCAGAGTTTTCAAAGCGGTTCAGGCCAACCCATAAGCCGATTTTTGTTTTTGCCAATAATTTTTGAGCGTCAAGGCAGGAACTTTTTTCCAAGAGCGGGGTGTTTATTGCAAAAAAATTTTTTGAATCAATTCCTTGTTCCGAATCCAAATCAACAAAATTTATTACGATTTCTGATTTTTTCATTGTGCCAAAATTTTCTGTGATTTCAAAAGGAGCGTCAAAACTCTGCAATAATTCAAGCATTTTTGCAAATTTTTGCCCAAAAGCATTTTCATCAAATTTTTTTACGATTTTTATTTTTTCAAGGCCATTCAATGCAATGCCTGCTGCGCTGGCTGCGCTTTCCCAAGAGTTAACTCCAGAGCCCAGAACAGGGATTCCTGCCGGCATTTGGTGCACTGAAAGCAGGGCATCCAAGCCCGAATAATTGCTTTCAATCGGCAAGCCGATAACAGGCTTTATTGTCTGCGATGCAATTACTCCCGGCAGGGCAGCGCTTAAGCCTGCGCCAGCAATGATTATTTTTGCTTTTGAAGAAAAAACAATTTTTTCCAGCTGCTTTGGGTTCTTGTGCGCTGAACAAATCTCGAATTCTGCCGGAACATTTTTTTCTTTAAGTGCCGGCAATAGTTTTTCGAAAATAAAAGAATCCGATTCTGAACCAAAAATAACAAGGGCTTTTTCTGCCATAACAAAAAAATTATAAAAACAAACAAATTTAAGGGCGTATTCTAATGCGATTCCTGCATTTTTTTTGTTTTTTGCCAATTTTCTTTAAATATTCTTTGCTTTGTAAAATTTATCGTGGTTTTTTTGGGTTTGGAGCGCATTGAAGTTGAAACCCTGGGCGATGCCAGAAGCATTGTGAAGAAAAAAAAGCTTGTTTCAATGGGCTTTAATATTGAAAGCGTCAAGCTGAATGATGTTTATACTATTGAATCTGATTTGGATGGCGCTGAGCTTTTGGATTGTGTGAAATTGTTGCACAACCCTGTTTCGCAGAAAGCTGTTCTTGCAAAGCCAATTGCCCCAAAAAGTTTTGACTGGTGCATTGAAATAGGATTTTTGCCGGGAGTAACTGACAATGTTGGAAATACTGTTTCTGAAATAATAAGGGATTTTTTCAATGCAAGGGGAAAAACTGTTTCGGCAAGGGTTTTTTATTCACAGGAAATTTTTTTGAAAGGAAAACTGGATGAAGCCCAGATAAAAAAAATTTCTGAAAGCATGGCAAACCCGTTGATTCAAAGGATTCAGGTTAAAAACAAAAAAATTTTTTTGCAGGAAAAAGGAATGGATGTAATTGCGCCAAAAGTAAGGCTTGGGCAATTGCCTGCAATAAAAGAAATTGATTTGAGTGCAAGCGACGAAGAGCTTGCAAAAATAGGCAAATTCGGGATTCTTGAAAAAATTGGGGAAAATGGCAGTGAAATTCGAAGCGGCCCGCTTGCGCTTGATTTGGATTCAATGAAAACAATAAAATTTTTTTTTGAAAAGCTCGGGAGAAAGCCGACTGACATTGAACTTGAAAGCATTGCACAAACCTGGAGCGAGCACTGCAAGCACACTATTTTTGCCGCAGAGCTGGATGAAATAAAAAACGGGATTTTTGAGGAGTGCATCAAAAAAGCAACTGAAATCATAAGGCAAAAAAAGGGAAAAAAAGATTTTTGTGTTTCTGTTTTTGCTGACAATTCCGGGGCGATAAGGTTTGGTGAAGAATGGCTTGTAACAGACAAGGTTGAAACACACAACAGCCCCAGTGCTTTGGACCCGTTTGGCGGGGCAATAACAGGAATTGTCGGGGTTAACAGGGATGCAATTGGTTTTGGAAAAGCAGCAAAGCCTGTTGTCAACAGGTATGGCTTTTGCTTTGCAGACCCAAAGAGCATAAAATCATTGTACAAGGGAAAAAACAAAACAGGAAAAATGCTTTCACCGGAAAAAATAATGCTGGGAGTAATTGAAGGCGTGAATGCAGGCGGCAATTGCTCCGGAATTCCGACTCCCCAAGGATTCATGTATTTTGATGAAAGATACGAGGGAAAGCCGCTTGTTTTTGTCGGGACAATCGGATTGATTCCTGCAAAAATAAACGAAAAGAATTCGCATGAAAAAGAGGCAAAGCCTGGAAATGCAATTGTAATGGTTGGAAACAGAGTCGGCTTGGACGGCATTCATGGGGCAACTTTTTCTTCAGAAGCCCTTTCTTCGGGAAGCCCAGCAACAGCAGTCCAAATTGGCGACCCTATTACACAAAAAAAATTGAGTGATGCAATCGTAAAAGAAGCAAGAGGCTTGGAATTGTTTGAAAGCATTACTGACAATGGCGCCGGAGGATTAAGCTGTTCTGTTGCGGAAATGGCCAGGGAATCAAATGGCTGCATTGTTGAACTGGAAAAAGTTCCTTTGAAATATTCTGGAATGCAGCCATGGCAAATCTGGGTTTCTGAAAGCCAGGAAAGAATGACTCTTGCAGTTCCAAAAGAAAAAATTGAAAAATTTTTAGGGCTAATGGAAAAGCGCGGGGTAGAAGCAAGCATTATCGGGGAATTCACTGGTGTTGGAAACTGTGTTGTAAAAAGCAACGGAACAACAATAATGGACATTGGCTTGGAATTTTTGCATAATGGCCTGCCAAAAAAGAAACTGTCCGCAAAAACAATGCCGCAGAATTTTTCAGAGCCTGTTTTTGAAGAGCCAAATCTTGCATCGACTTTGAAAGAAATGCTTTCAAGGCTGAATATTTGCAGCAAAGAATTTGTTTCAGCACAATACGATTATGAAGTGCAGGGCGGTTCAGTATTGAAGCCGTTGCAGGGAAAAGGAATGGTTAATGCAGAAGCAAGCGCAGTAAAGCCTGTTTTGGATTCAGAGTTTTGCCTTGGAATTTCCCAGGCTGTTTTTCCTTCTTACGGCGATATTGACGCTTATTGGATGGCTGCCTGTGCAATTGACTCTGCAATAAAAAACCTTGTGGCAATAGGCGCAAAGCCGGAAAACATTGCATTGCTGGATAATTTTTGCTGGTGCAGCAGCAATGAACCTGAAAGGCTCTGGCAATTGAAAAAAGCAGCCCAGGCCTGCTTTGATTTTGCTGTTGCGTTTGAAACTCCTTTTATTTCCGGAAAAGACAGCATGTTCAATGATTTCAAGGGATTTGATGAAAACAATAATCCAATCAAAATTTCTGTGCCGCCGACATTGCTGATTAGTTCTCTTGCGCAGATTGAAAATGCAGAGAACTGTGTTTCTCTTGATGCAAAATTTGCAGGCGACCTTGTTTTTGTTCTGGGCGAAACAAAAAACGAGCTTGGCGCAAGCGAATATTATGCGCATGCTGGAAAAAAACTCGCTGGCAAACGGTTTGTGGGAAAAAATGTTCCAAAAGTTGATTCTGAAACAGCAAAAAAATTGTACTCTGCATTGAACATGGCAATCGAATCAAGGCTTGTTGCGGGCTGCCTGCCAATAGAATTGGGCGGCATAGGAATTGCAATTGCAAAAACCTGTATTGCAGGGGAATTGGGCGCGGAAATTGATGTTGCAAAAATTTTGGGCGAAAAAATGCGCAGTGATTTTGTTTTGTTTTCAGAATCGCAAAGCAGGTTTATTGTGACAATCAATCCTGCGAACAAAGCCGAATTTGAAAAAATTTTGAAAAAACAGGGCTGTGTTTTTTCGGAAATTGGAAAAATAATTTTTGAAAAAAATCTTGTAATCAATGCAATTGATTCGAAACAGGTTTTGCTGCCTCTTGAAGAGCTTAAAGAGGCATACAAAAAAACACTGCGTGATTATTAATGGTAAAAGCACTGGTATTGACGGGTTATGGAATAAATTGCGAGGAAGAAACAGCTTTTGCGTTCAAAAAAGCCGGTGCTGAAGCAGAAATTGTGCACATAAATGATTTAATTGAAAACCCGTCCAAATTAAAGGAATTCCGGATTTTTGCTTTTCCCGGGGGTTTTTCCTATGGGGATGATACCGGCTCCGGAAATGCCCTTGCAAGCAAAATCAAGAGCAATATTTGGAATGCAATGCTTGAGTTTATTGAAAACGAAAACCTTGTAATCGGAATCTGCAATGGTTTCCAGGTAATGGCAAACCTTGGCTTGGTCCCCGGATTCAAAAAAAATTATGGCGAAAGAAAAATTGCTTTGATGCATAATGATACTGCGCGCTATGAATGCAGATGGGTGCAATTGAAAAATTTTTCAAAAAAATGCGTTTTCACAAAGGGCATTGACACGATTCGCCTGCCGGTTGCGCACGGAGAAGGAAAATTTTTTGCAAAAAAACCAGTTCTGGAAAAATTGAACAGGCACGAACAAATTGTTTTCAGGTATGTTTTGGAAGAGTGCGCATTGGCAAACAAAAAATTTCCCTATAATCCTAACGGGGCATTGGAAGATATTGCAGGAATCTGCGATGAAACAGGCAGGATTTTTGGGTTAATGTCGCATCCTGAACGCAACATTTTGTTCACGCAGCAGGACAATTGGACAATGCAAAAAGAAATTCTTTTAAGGCAAGGAAAAGAGCTGCCCAAAGAAAGCGCAGGAATGCAGATTTTCAGAAATGCTGTTGAATTTTTTAAAAAATGATTTTTATGAAGTATCACGAGATTGTTGATTATGCCAAACTCGACCCTGTGAAAGCGGCTGCATTGGAAAAATTTTCTGAAACCTTGAAGCACCCGCAACGCCTTGGAATCAGAATTGTTCCTGAAACAATTGGAGAGCCTGCAATTGCAATTGATTTTCCAAACCAAGATTTTTTGCTTGCTTTCAATGTGGAAGGGCTTGGAACAAAAAACCTTGTAGCCGATGCAATGGCAAAAGACCGGCGTGGAAAAGGGGCAAAATATTTTGAATGCATTGGAAAGGATAATGTTGCAATGAGCACAAATGACTTGCTTGCAATAGGAGCCGACCCGTTTGTTTACGGCGACATAATCAGTTCCGGAGATTCAGGCTGGTTTGATGAAAATGAAAAAACAGGATTTTTGTTCGAAGGCTTTAAGCAGGCAGCAGAAGAAATTGGAATGGCTATTCCCTGCGGAGAAACTCCGACATTAAAAGGAATTATTAATCCGGAAACCCTTGACATGGCCGGAGCATCAATCGGCATTATTCAGCCAAAATCACGGCTGGTTTTTGGGCAGGAAATCAGGGAAGGCGATGTTATTATTGGCTTGGAAAGCAGCGGATTGCATTCAAACGGGATTTCTCTTGCAAGAAAAATTGCGGAATCACTGCCTGAAGGGTATTTTACAAAAATGCCGAGCGGAAAAATTTTTGGAGAAGAAATCTTAAAGCCGACAATTTTGTATACAAGGCCGGTAATTGAAATGCTTGAAAAAACAGAGCTGCATTATTTGGTTCCGGTTACAGGGCATGGCTGGAAAAAAATTATGCGTGCAAAAAAAACTTTTTCTTATGAAATAGATTCAGTGCCTGAGCCAAGCGAAATTTTCAGGTTCATGCAGGAAAAAGCAAAAATGTCCTGCCAAGAAGCTTATTACACTTGGAATATGGGAATTGGCTATGCAATAATTGCCCCTAAATCAAGCCTTGCTCAAATAGAAAAAACAGCAAAAAAATTCAATTTGAAAACCTTTGAACTTGGCAGGGTTTGCAATGGTGAAAAAAAAGTTGTTATAAAGCCGAAAGGCATTGTATTCGAATAAAAAAATTGGCTTTTTAATACCAATTATTTTATTATTTATTCGCAGGCTGCAAGGCTTGTTTTTTGGGAATTTTTATGGCAAAATCAGGAAAAAAATTGTTTGAACCGCATTTGAATGCTTTGAAAAAATTTGACTCTGAAATTTATGCTGCGCTTGTTGCTGAAAAACAAAGGCAAATGGAAGGCATTGAGCTTATTCCAAGCGAAAACCTTGTGAGCGAAAGCATTCTTGAGGCAATGGGAAGCATTGCAACCAACAAATACTCAGAAGGATATCCTGGCAAGCGTTATTATGGCGGGAACGAGTTTATTGACATAATTGAAAACATTGCAATTGAAAGGGCAAAAAAATTGTTCAGCGCGGGACACGTGAATGTCCAGCCTTTAAGCGGAAGCCCTGCAAACATGGCAATGTACTATGCCCTCATGGAACAAGGGGAGACTTTTATGGGCCTGAAGCTCACAGAAGGAGGCCATTTGACTCATGGGCACCCTGTTAATTTTTCAGGAAGGCAATACAAATGCGTTTCATACGGCGTTGACAAGAGCACTGAAATGCTTGATTATGATGCAATAAAAAAGCTTGCTGTTGAAGCAAAGCCAAAGCTGATTCTTTCAGGTTATACTGCTTATCCCAGGGCAATTGATTTCAAAGCATTCAGGGAAATAAGCGATTTTGTGGGAGCATATTGCTGTGCAGACATTGCCCATATTGCAGGCTTGTGTGCAGCCGGAGTGCATGAAAACCCGGTTCCGTATTTTGATGTAGTGACAACAACAACTCACAAAACCCTGCGCGGGCCGCGCAGCGCAATCATAATGTGCAAAAATGCTTTTGCAGAAAAAATTGATAAAGCTGTTTTTCCAGGCTTGCAAGGCGGGCCGCACGAGCATATAATTGCAGCAAAAGCAGTGGCATTCAAAGAAGCGCTTGAACCATCTTTCAAAGAATATGCGAACCAGATTGTAAAAAATGCAAGAGCCCTTGCAGATGTGCTTATGGCAAAAGGCCTGCGCCTTGTAAGCGGCGGTACAGACAATCATTTGATGCTGATTGATGTTTTTAAAAGCAAAGGCTTGACTGGAAAACAGGCAGAACACTCTTTGGAACTAGCTGGGATTTATTGCAACAAGAATACTATTCCTTTTGACGCGAGAACTCCGTGGGATCCGAGCGGAATAAGGCTTGGAACCCCTGTTTTGACGACAAGAGGCATGAAAGAAAGCCACATGAAAGAAGTTGGAGAATTCATTGTGAAAGCAATTGAAAATGCCAATGATTCCGCAAAACTGGCTGAAATAAAAGCAAGCGTGAAAGAATTCTGCAAGGATTTTCCTTTTTATAAGTGAACAAAAATGCCTAGGCTCTTTTATAAATCCATTTTTTTTTTCTTTAATGTTCCTTTTTTAATTTTTTTGTTGGAGAATTAATTATGGAAAAAGAGCTTGCTTTGGCTTTTGATGACATACTTCTTTTGCCAGGTGCTTCGAGTGTTCTGCCGAGAGATGCTGAACTGAAAACCAAACTGACAAAAAGCCTTTCTTTGAATATCCCGCTTTTGGCAGCAGCAATGGACACTGTCACAGAGAGCAAAACAGCAATTGCAATGGCAAGGCAAGGCGGCATTGGAATAATCCACAGGAATATGTCTTCGGAAAAAGAAGCCGAAGAAGTAAGAAAAGTCAAGCGTTCGGAATTTTGGATAATACACAATCCGGTTACCTTGCAAGCCAACGAATCCCTTGCAAAAATTTTTGAATTAAGAAAAAATCTTGGCATAGGAAGCTTCCCAGTAATTGATGAAAATAAAAAACTCGTCGGCATAGTAACTCGCCGCGACCTCTGGCTGGAAAATAATCCCGAAACAAAGGTTTCAGAAATTATGGCAAAAGACCTTATTACGGTCAGCAACTTTGTTTCCACAGAAAAAGCAAAAGAAATTCTTCACAAGCACAAAATAGAAAAACTCCCGATTATTGATTCCAAAGGCAGGTTGAAAGGCCTGATTACCGCAAGTGATATTGAAAAAAAAGAAAAATTTCCAAATGCCCTGAAAGACAAGGGCGGCAGGCTATTGGTTGGGGCTGCAATTGGCCCAAGCCCAAAAGAAATGAACAGGCTGGAAAAACTTATTGAAGCTGAAGCCGATGTTATTGTTCTTGACACTGCGCACGGGCACAGCAAAATGGTTATTGATGCAACAAAAAAAATCAAGAAAGAATTCGGCATAGAGCTTATTGTGGGCAATGTTGCAACAGCAAAAGCAACAGAGGATTTGATTGCTGCCGGCGCAGATGCAGTAAAAGTAGGCGTCGGGCCAGGAAGTATATGCACAACCAGGATAATTGCTGGAGTTGGAGTGCCGCAGTTTTCCGCTGTCCTTGATTGTGCAAAAGCAGCTGAAAAATATGGCTGCCCTGTTATTGCAGACGGCGGAGTAAGATATTCCGGGGACATTGTAAAGGCAATTGCTGCTGGCGCAAGCAGTGTAATGATTGGAAGCCTCTTTGCTGGCTGCGAAGAAACTCCCGGAAGAATAGTTTTTTTGGCAGGAAGAAAATTTAAGCAATACAGGGGCATGGGTTCTCTTGGCGCAATGACTGAAAGGAAAGATTCAAATGTCAGTGACAGGTATTTTCAGGGAAAGGAATTGGGAGAAAGCAAGCTTGTTCCCGAAGGCGTTGAAGGCCTTGTTTCTTACAGGGGAGCAATTTCAGAAGTTGTTTTCCACTTGCTTGGAGGCCTGAGAAGCGGCATGGGAATGATTGGCGCAAAAACAATTGAAAACCTTAAAAAAGAAGCAAAATGGCGCAGGATAACAACAGCAGGACTGCGCGAAAGCCATCCGCATGATGTGACAATAACGGAAGAATCCCCGACATATGAGTAAAATAAAAATGAATTTAAAAGTGTTTTTTTTATGCCCGCAAAAATTTTGGATGGAAAAAAATTGTCAGAAAAAATTCTTGAAGAATTGCAGGAACAAGCCATGGAATTGAAGCAAAAAGGGATTATTCCCTGCCTTGCAGTTGTCCTTGCGGGAGAAAGGCCGGATTCAAGGCTTTATGTGAAAAAAAAACAGGAAGCCTGCAAAAAAATCGGCATTGAATCAAAAACAGTTTTTTTGCCAGAAAAAGTTTCCGAAAAAGAGTTAATTAAAGAAATTGAAAAACTGAATTCTGATAATAGTGTGCATGGAATCCTGGTGCAATTGCCATTGCCTATGCATATTAAACAGGAAAAAATTGTGAATGCAGTTTCCCCCAAAAAAGACGTTGATGGTTTTAGCGCTGAAAACCTCGGATTGGTTGCACAGGGAATAGAAACTTTTGCTTCCTGCACTGCAAAAGGAATAATAAGGCTGATTGAAAGCACAGGCATTAAAATTATGGGCAAAAATGCCTGCATTATCAACCATTCAATTGTCGTAGGAAAACCGCTTGCATTAATGCTTTTGCACAGGAATGCAACAGTAAGCATTTGCCACAGGGCGACAAAAAACATTTCAGACTTCACAAAAAAAGCAGACATTTTGGTTAGTGCAGTTGGAAAAAAAAATTTTGTTCCAGCAGAAATAGTGAAACCAGGCGCAATTGTAATCGACGCTGGAATTTTTTTGGAAGGAAAAAAAGTTTTTGGGGACATTGATTTTGAACCAGTAAAAAAAATCGCTTCCTGGATTGCCCCAGTGCCAGGCGGAGTAGGGCCAATGACAGTCGCCTGCTTAATGGAAAACACGATAATTGCAGCAAAAGCCTTTGCTTCCAAGAAGTGGGAAAAATGAAAAAATTTTGGCGCAAAATCAGCCCCAGAAATTGGGGTGTTCCTTTTTGGAAATTTCGTCCAAGACTCAAAGAAGCTGTTTCAAGCATTGTTATCCCTGTTCCAGACCTGCCACAGGCGCTGGTTGAAAGGCTCAGGAAAATTGCAGAAAAACAGGCCAAGCGGCAATCAGGTTTAGACGGCTTGTATGCTGCGCTTGGAAAAATGAAAAATATTGATTACAGGCAGCATGCAATAAAACTTCAAAGATTGAACGTGCCGCAAATCAGTACTAGTGTTTGGGGAAGGCGCGTTCGTGAAATGAATGTTTCAAGAAATTTTCCAGGCGCTAAAGCAGTTTTGAAGCGGACTCACAATGAAGACGCCAAAGAAACTGTAAAAATCATGTCAAGAATTGTCCACAAGCACAATCAAACGCATCTTAACGAGCCGTATGTTTTGCTTGAGCCAAAAGCCCACCCTATTTTTGGCGACCTGTTGCTTATGCCAAAAATAGATGTGCCAAGTGTGCTTGAAATTGTTGATACTGGCGACGGAGAAATCTGGCAGACCATGCGCGGAAAAGAATTTTTTGGCAAACTGCAAAAACAGTTTGGCGTTACTGAGAGTGATTTGCGTGCTGCTGCCACTAGGCTCAGTGACAACTCCGGCATTGATTCTCGCAATGTCTGGCTGCTTGGCTATGCTGATGGAAAATTTGTTTTCATGCCAATGTTGGATATAGAATGAAAATCAAACTGGTGTTTTGAATGCTTAGGATAGGGGTTCTGGCCAGCACTAAAGCAACTGATTTGCAGGCAGTAATTGACGCAATCAAAGCAAAAAAGCTTTCAGCGCAGATTGCCTGCGTGATTTCAAACAAGCCAGGCGCTTTTGCCCTTGAGAGGGCAAAAAAGCACGGAATAGAAGCAATCTTTTTGAATCCCCAAGATTTTTCAAGCGGGGAAAAATTTGATTTGCAATTAGTGGAAGAGCTGAAAAAAAGAAAAATTGGATTGGTTCTCCTGATCGGGTATAACAAGATTTTAACAAAAATTTTTGTTGATGCATTCGGAAACAGGGCAATGAATATTCATCCATCGCTGCTGCCTTCTTTCAAGGGCTGGGATAAAGATGTACACAAGGAAGTTTTAGATTCTGGCGTAAAAGTTACTGGCTGCACTCTGCATTTTTTGTCAGAAGAACCGGATTCAGGGCCGATTATTTTGCAAAAGCCAGTGCTTGTTGCAGAGAATGAAACAGTTGATTCTTTAAAAGCAAAAGTCCAGAATGCAGAACAGGAAATAATTGTAAAAGCAATAAAATTATTTGCCAAAAAAAAAATAATGGTTGATGGAAAAAAGGTGCATTTGCTTGGAAAATGTTAAAATAAAAACAGCTCTTTTAAGCGTTACCGACAAAACAGGCTTAGAAGAATTTGCCAGGCAATTAAGCGAACTGGGAATAATGCTGGTTGCAACAGGAAAAACTTTTGAACTGATAAACAAGGCAAAAATTCCTGTAAAAAAAATAGAAGATTTGACAGGGTTTCCCGAAATTCTTGAAGGCAGGGTAAAAACACTGCACCCGATAATCCACGCAGGAATTCTCGCTGACAAAAACAAAAAAAGCCATTTGGATACTCTTCAAAAGCACAAAATAAGGCCGATTGATTTAATCGCAATTAACCTTTACCAGTTCAAGGAAACAATTTCAAAAAAAGATTTTTCTTTTGAAGAAGCCATTGAAAACATTGATATTGGGGGGCCTACAATGATGCGGGCTGCTGCAAAAAATCATGGAAGCGTTGCAATAGCAACTTCTCCAAGGCAATACGATTCCCTTATTGAAGAACTGAAAAAAAACAATTCCTGCATATCCCGTGAAACAAGGCAAAAGCTTGCCGCAAAGGCTTTTGAGGAAACAGCGGCATATGATTCAACAATAAGCAGGTTTCTGAACAACAAGTTTTTTGGCTTGGAGTTTTTTCCAGAAAAAATTTGTTTTTCATTTGAAAAAATACAAGCCCTGCGTTACGGGGAAAACTGGCATCAAAAAGCAGCTTTTTACAAAAACCCGATTCCTGAAAATGCCTGCATTGCAAATGCAAAGCAAATACACGGAAAAGAACTTTCCTACAACAACATTCTTGATGCAAACACAGCAATCGAATTGGCAAAGGAATTCAGCGAACCAAGCGCCATAATAATAAAGCACACTAACCCGTGCGGTGCAGCATCAGATTCAAGCATTTCAATTGCTTTCAAAAAAGCGCTTGAATGCGATGAAAAAAGCGCTTTTGGAGGCATTATTGCATTGAACAGGAACTGCGATTTTGAAACAGCAAAGCAAATTTCTTCTTTCTTCAACGAAATTGTCATTGCCCCGAGCTTTGAGGAAAAAGCCTTGGATGCCCTGCAGAAAAAAGAAAACCTGCGCATTCTTGCCCTGCCAGGCATTGAAAATTCGCACAGCGAAAATGGAATTGATTTTCGAACTGTTAAAGGCGGCGCTCTTGTCCAAACAGCAGACAATTGCCCCTTGAAAGAAAGCGATTGCAAAATTGTTTCCGAAAGAAAACCAAATGAAAAAGAAATGCAGGACCTGCTTTTTGCATGGATTGTTGCAAAATACGCAAAGAGCAATGCAATTGTCCTTGCAAAAAACAAGGCGATTGTCGGGGTCGGCACAGGCCAAATGTCAAGAATAGATTCTACGGAAATAGCAATCAAAAAATCCGGGGAAAAGCATAATGGCAGTGTTTTGGCTTCCGATGCTTTTTTTCCGTTTAAGGATAATGTGGAAATTGCAGCTCAAGCAGGAATAACAGCAATAATCCAGCCCGGAGGCTCAGTCAAAGACAAAGAAATAATAGAAGCCGCAGACCAGCACAAAATAGCAATGGTTTTTACGGGAATAAGGCACTTCAAGCACTAATTTTTGCATATGTTTATATTGCTTTTTGTATATCATTTTGATAGGTGTTTTTATGGGAGCAACTTTGGTCAGGCTTGAGGCTGCACAGGAGCTTGTTGTTGAAAAGCTCACTAAGGCAGGGGTTTTCAAAACAAGAAGCGAGGTCATAAGGGCGGGAATTTTGGGGCTGGGCAAAGAATTCAAAATTTTCAAAAATTTTCAGGAACTCGAAGACGAATTGGCTTTCAGGAAAGCCAAGCGGATTTCAGATGAAATTGACTCCGGAAAAAGAAAAGTCTGGACAGAAGAACAAGTGAAGAAAAAATACTGCTTTAAGTGATTTCTTTGTTTGAACTTGGCTTTGCAGATGGCTGGGATATTTATTACTGCAAAATGGATTCAACTGAACAACTGCGGATCTGGAAAAAAATCCAGCAGCTTAAAACACTTGCAAAAGCCAGGCACCTCAAACAAGGCGTGCCAATTTTTGTTGTTGAGCCAGGCCAGTACAGAGTTTGCTTCAGGGAAAAGGGAAAAGCAAGGGAAATATTGTTCGCAGGAAACCACAAGCAATACCAAAAATGGTACAAACAATTCTTTTAACTACAAAAACAGGGTTAAAAATGGCATATTCATCATTTCGATTCCAAAATTTGCAAGCATTAGCGCAGAATTGTCTGGTTTCTTTCTGCGCCGATTGACACCAAAAAAATTTTTGTATCCAATTCTTTTTCAATAAACCCAATGTATTCTCTTGCATTTTTGTCAAGCTCTTCAAAACTTTTTTCAGTCCCGCTTATTTTAAAACCATGAAATTCCTTAAAAACAGGCGAGCATTCAAAAATCCTTTCAGCATCAGCGGGAACTTCATTGATTTTTTTCCCGCCAAGCTCGTATTCAGTGCAGATTTTCAATTTTTCCAATCCGCTTAACACGTCAATTTTTGTTAAGGCAATTTTGTCTGTTCCATTCAGCCTGTTTGCAGTCCTTAATAAAACCAAATCAAGCCATCCAACCCTTCTCGGCCTGCCAGTTGTTGTCCCAAATTCATTTCCCTGCTTCCTGATTCTGTCGCCCAACTCGCTTTTGAGTTCAGTAACAAAAGGGCCTTCTCCAACTCTTGTAGTATATGCTTTTGCCACTCCGATTACTTTGTCAATTGCTTTTGCCCCAAGGCCTATCCCTACAAGTGCGGCTCCTGCTGTCGGATGGGAGCTTGTAACAAAAGGATAAGTTCCAAAACTATTGTCAAGAAAAGTGCCTTGTGCGCCTTCAAGCAAAACCTCTTTTTTTGCCAGGATTGCCCTGCTTATTTCAAGCGAAACATCGCCGCAAAATTCGCCCAATACTTTTCCCATTTTTGCATATTCCCCAAAAATTTTTTCCTCTGAAAAATCATTCCCCAAATCCATTTCATAAACTTTTTCAAGAATTTTTTTGTTCAACTCAAAACAGGCTTTTATTTTTTTATGCAGCCTTTTTTCGTCAATCAAATCAGCAAATCTAATCCCTGTCCTTGCTGCACAGTCTGAATAACAAGGCCCTATGCCCCTGCCAGTAGTGCCAATCTTGTTTGCCCCCTTGTTTTTTTCGCTTGCCATGTCCAATAAGCCATGCCAGGGCATTATTATCTGAGCCCGCGGGTCAATAACCAAATCAATGTTTTTTTTTCCAAAAGATTCCATTTCTTTTATGAGAACTCCAGGGTCAATTACTGTTCCTGCGCCAATAAAGCATTTTTTTCCGTGCGCCAAGCCGCTTGGCATCAAATGAAATTTGTATTCTTTTCCATTTGCTACAACAGTATGCCCGGCATTATTGCCGCCATTGTATCTTGCCACAATGTCTGATTGCCCGGCAAAAAAATCAGTTATTTTTCCCTTGCCTTCATCGCCAAATTGCAATCCAACAATTACGCTTGCAGCCAAACAAAGCCCCACTTACAAAAACAGGGAAATATTTAAAAATGCAATTTGGTTTTTATTATTCCAGAAGCCGAACAAACCCAGCTAGCAAAAATCCCAATTTTTATAATCAAACATACATACAATTGCCGCATTTATTATCTTATACATAATGAATTGTTTTGCAAAGATTTATATACAACAATTGTATATCTATTTGTATGGCAAATAAGTTAGTTGCTTTGCGTTTGGGAGATAAGCTTTTGAAAGAAATTGATTCTGCCCTTGCAAATTCTTCTTTTGAAAACCGCACTGAATTCATAAAGCATGCTGTGCGCTCTCTTTTGAAAGAGATTATTAACGAAGGCACAATTGAATGCCCTGAAAAAGAAGGCCAGGCAGCCAAAAAAACAGGCAGCAACAAGCTTGGCGCCATTGTGGAAGAAGCAATGGAAGAACTTGGGTATGTGCACTAATAGCCAGTTTGCTTTTTTAATGCCTTCTGCCCGATATCCCTGCGATAATGCATTTTTTCAAAAGAAATTTTTTCTGCTGCAAAATACGCATTTTGAATTGCTTCCCCGATTGTTTTTCCAAGGGCACTGATTCCCAAAACTCTTCCACCATTAGTTAAAATTTTGTTGTTTTCCTTTTTTGTCCCTGCATGAAAAACAAAAGCATTGCAATTTTTTTCCAAGCCAAAAATTTCCTTGTTTTTTTCATAATGCCCTGGATAACCCCCGGAAGCAAGTACAACGCAAGCACAGGGCTTTTTTGACCATTCAATTTTTTTCCCTTTCAAAGTGCCTTTAATGCAGGCAAGCATTATTTCCACAATATCAGAATCCATGCGAGGCAAAATTGCCTGTGTTTCAGGGTCTCCAAACCTTGCATTAAACTCCAAAACTTTTATTTTTCCATTTTTTATCATTAACCCTGCATAAAGCACGCCTTTATACTTTGCCCCCTCTTTTTTCATTGCATCAATTGTTTTCTGCATTATTTCCCGCAAAATTTTTTTTTCCAGTTTCTTTGTAACAATAAGCGCAGGGGAACAAGCCCCCATTCCTCCTGTGTTAGGGCCTTCATCATTGTCAAAAACCCTTTTATGGTCCTGGCTTGAAACCATTGGCTTTACAGTTTTTCCATCGCTGAAAGCCAAAAAGCTTGCTTCTTCCCCTTCAAGAAACTCTTCAATCACAATTTTTTTTCCAGCTTCTCCAAAGGCATTTTCAAGCATTATTTTTTTCACTGCATTTTCAGCTTCTTCAAGGGAACTGCATATCAGCACGCCTTTGCCAGCAGCCAACCCGTCTGCCTTTACAACAATCGGCGCTTTTTGCTTTTTCAAATAAGAAAACGCTTCTTCAGCAGAAACAAATTCCCTCGATTCTGCTGTTGGAATCCCATACTTTTGCATTATTTTTTTTGCAAAAGCCTTGCTTCCCTCCAGCATCGCTGCTTTTCCACTGGGCCCAAAAATTTTCAGGCCGCACTTTTCAAACCGGTCAACGATTCCCAAAACAAGCGGAACTTCCGGGCCCACAACTGTCAAATCAATCTTTTGTTTTTCAGCAAAACCAGCAAGCGCATCAATGTCCTCAGCATTGATTTGAATGTTTTCTGCAATTGCAGAGGTGCCGGCATTTCCCGGTGCACAGAAAAGCTTTTCACAATGCCTGCTCTGCACAATTTTCCATGCAAGCGCATGCTCCCTTCCCCCGCTTCCAACCAGCAATATTTTCATTTTACGCGCCTGTTTCAATTATTCCCGTTTCACTGATTATTTTATCCATTTTTACATCATGGCTTGCGCTTGGAATTTTTTCTTCAATGTTTGTTTCAAAAGCAAGCCCGATTTTCACTGCTGTTTTTTTTGTTTTTTGCAGGAACTTGTCAAAAAACCCTCCGCCGTATCCAAGCCTTGTTCCCTGCAAGTCAAACGCAATCCCGGGAACAATGATTAAATCGAATTCTTCTGCAGGAATTTCTTTTCCGTTTTTTGGCTCGAACAAGCCGAATTTTGTTTCTTCCAAATCTGCAAGAGAGCCAATTTGAACTGCTTTCATTGTTTTTTTTTCAAAATCGCTTTTTGGAACAGCAATTATTTTTCCAAGTGCCATTGCATCCATAATCATTTTTTTTGTCTGCACTTCGCTTTTGACTCCGGCATAGCAGAGGATTGTTTTTGCTCTTTTGAATTCGGATAATGAAAAAAGCCTTGCCTGAATAACAGTGCTTTTTTGTTCAATCTCCCCGGCATTCAGGGAATTGCGCTTCTGCAGATTCTGCATTCTCAAGAGTTCTTTCATTTTGGCCATTAGAATTAGAAAACAAAAAATAAAAAAAGGAATCTTTTTATCTTACCTTTATTTTTACTTTTTTTCCTGCTTGTTTTGGCATTGTTTTTTTGGAATTTCAATCTTTAATATTCCATCCTTGAAATCAACTTTTGCCCTGTTTGCAAGCACGTTTGCCGGCAAAGGAAGTTTCCTGAAAAACCAGGAATAGCTTCTTTCATGGAAATAATATCCCTTGTCGTGTTTTGTTTGGGTCAGTTCTTTTCTTGCCTCTGTTTTGATTGCAATGCTGTCTTCATTAATGTCAATGTCAATGTCTTTTTTTTTCATGCTCGGAAGTTCTGCAATCACTTCCAAAAATTTTCCCCTGTCCTTGATGTCAACAAGCGGGGCTCGGATTCCCGTGTTTAATGGCAGTTTCATTGGTTCGAAAAAATCCTGCATCAAACCGTCAAATTTTTTCTTTTTTCTGAAAGGGTCAAACAAGTCCATTTCAAGAGACAATCAAACCACCTCAATTTTTGCCAGAATAATTTTGGGCAATTTTGATAAGGTTTTTGGCAAAAAAATCTTTTTAAATTATTCTGTTTCATATTGCTGCAGAAGCCAATCCATATATGAAAACAATTACTGCCCAGCTTGCAATGTTTATCCAGGGCTTTCGTTTTGAAGAAAAAGAAATTATTTTGTAGAGGACAAAATACTGCCAGACACAGATTATCAGGCCGATTATCAAAAATCCAAAAAAGAGCGGAAAATTTATTTCTTTCGGCAGGTTTGCCATGAATAACACTGTGTTCGCAGCTATTTCTTGCACTGTTGCAGTTGAAAGAACCTGGATTCTTGCCATTAAAGCAGGAGTAAAAATCAGCCTTTGGGCAATTTGAGAAATCACTGCAATTATTATTGCAAAAACATAAAACAAGCCAAGAGCAGAAACAATTCCTGAAAACATTCCCCTGCTGTTCTTGGAATTAAAAATCATGCCTACTGCAAAAATCATTGCAGCCAAAACAAAGAACAAAACAAACCGCTTTACAATATGCTGGACAGCAAATCCTGCCCAATCAATGTTCCAGCCGCCAGCAATATAGCCTATTGCAGCAATAAGCGCAGGCACCAAAACAACAATCAAAGCCGGCAAAATGCCTGGCTTTTCAAAATTGGCTTCAACAGACCTGCTTACTTCAAAAATATTCCAATTCAAATCAAATCACTGCATGTTATAAGGAATTTCAACTATTTAAATTTTTTCAATTGCGCTTTTTTTTGGTTGCAGGCATTTTTAATTTTCTTTCAGCAACAAGCCTTGTAAGAACTGCTTCTATCCCCATTATCCCGTATCTGCTTGTTTGCCCCATTGAATAAGCTATTTGCGTTGCAAGCCCGTGCAAAGTTGAATTTTCGGAAAGATGGGTCTTTGCCAAAGTTGAAACCCTTTTTTCAAAATTTGTTATTCTTGCTTGTGTTCCCTGTGTAATGCTAATTCTTGAAACCTGTCTTTTTCCCTGATTTGGATTCAATGCCCTGATGCGGGCGTTTCTGCCTACCTTTTTTGGCACACGATCAACACTTGACATTTTTTTCACCCTCCTGCCTTAGCCCACTGGCTTTTTCAAGCAATTCTTTTGCTTTTCCTTTTTCAAAATGCTTTCTCACGGGCTCAAGCATTTCATTAAGGTAAAAAGCAACGCTTTTCTTCAAATCCATTGGATGCAACTCTCCGCTTTCAAACAATTTTTCAAGCTCTTCAAAAGAATTAATTTCAATATTGCCCCCGAATTTTGCAGGCCTCTCAATTTTCATTTTCTTGTTTTTTTCAAAAATAATGTATCTGCAATATTCAATAACAGGGTTTTCCCGCAATTGCTTTTCAGGGCAATAAGCCTTTGTTGTTTTTCTCTCAACATCTTCCTTTGAATCAGTCATAAAAATCGCGGAATCAGGAATAGACTTGGACATTTTCAATTCAATTGCTTTTTCAATGCCTTCTGCCCCGCTCTTAACCTGAAACAATCCCGGCAGCATATGATGGCTTACAACAACAGGCTTCCAAAAACCCAGTTCAGGCCCGAGTTCCCTTGCAAGCATATTGACTTTTCTCTGGTCCATTCCAAGTTCTGTTATGTCTGCGTTCAACTGAAAAATATCGGCTGCCTGCATGCAAGGATAAAAAATTTGGGAAGCGCTTTGGGTTTCACTTTCTTTTCTCCCCATTATCTGGGAACACCTGACAATCCTGTTGACAGTTGTTTTTGCTGCAATCCGCATTACTTTTTTCCAATAATCCTCCTGTCTTACAATATCGCTTGACCTTACAAATTCAACATTCTTCAAATCCATTTCAGTGGCTTTCCAAACTTCAATCAAATAATCTCCACAGGCCTGGATTTTTTCCAAATTACCGCCATATTTGTTGTTTGCCCAGGCGTGCCAGTCAGCTGCAAGCATCTTGAATTTGCATCCTGCTTTTGTCATCTTGTTTACATTAATTGCCCTTAACAATCCCTGGGCAATATGAATGTTCCCGCTCGGCTCAAAGCCGTCATATGCAATAGGCTGTTTTTTTTTGTCAAAAAGCTCAAAAAGCTCTTGTTCAGTAATAATTTCTTCGCCAACCTGCTTTACAAGCTCAACTTTCTGCTCAGTATTCATGCCAATAACCAGCTAAATTATATATTGTAAAAGTATTTATATTTAATCTAAATTTTCAATGGTTTTTTCATGCGCAAAGTAATGGCTTTTGGAACATTTGACATTGTCCACGAAGGGCACAAGCACTATCTTCAACAGGCAAAAAAGCTTGGCGATTTCCTGATTGTTGTTGTTTCACGCGATAAAAACACTTTGATTTTAAAAGGCAAGAAACCCAGGCACAATGAAAAAGCCCGCTTGGAAGAAATTAAAAAGCTTGATTTTGTAAATGAAGCTGTCCTTGGCGACAGGGAAATGCGCTCCTGGGGCATAATAGCAAAGCACAGGCCTCAAATTCTTGCTCTGGGATATGACCAGTGGAAAAGCGAAATATCCTTGGCAAAAGAACTCGAAAAACTCGGGTTGCACCCGATGATAGTGCGCATAAAGCCCTTCAAGCCAAAACAATTCAAGACAAGCAAAATTCTCGGCCAAAAAGAACCAGGGCAAAGCGCATAGTTACCCAAATTTGTTAAGCCAAACATTTTTAAGTAATCCGCCATGTTCTTATTTTATGCACAAGTACAAGGTTCTTTTTGCCGCGGCAGTTCTTGCAGCAATCAGCATTATCTTGCAAATTTGGAAAATTTCCTATTCTTATGGGGGCATAATTGACATTGATGTTGTTGGAGTGCCCTGGCTTGTCGGCACTTTTATTCTTGGCCTTTCAGGAGGCTTGCTGACCAGTTTTGTTTCTGCGCTCGGCATAGCAATTTTTGCCCCAACTGGCATTGTTGGCGCCATAATGAAGCTCGCAGCAACAATAGTACTGGTTTTAATTGTCGGCATTATTGGAAAAAAATTTGGCTTTGGAAAAAAACCAATGGCCATTGCTTTTGTTTTGTGCCTTATTGCAAGGCCTGCAATAATGGTCTTGTTCAATTATTATTGGGCAATCCCTGTTTTTTTCAATATTCCCACTGAAATTGCTTTGCAGAAATTTCCAGTGGAATTGTTTGTTGTTCCAAACATTATTCTTGCAGCAATGGATTTTTGGATTGCTTATTTCCTTGTTTTTTCAACTCGTTTGAAGGCCAGGCTGGATGATTAAGCTTGAAAATTTTTCGCTTGCATTCAAGGGCAAAAAGGTGATTCAAAACCTGGATTTGCACATTGGCATGAACAAACAAATTGCAATAATCGGAACCAATGGCAGCGGAAAAACAAGCCTTGCTTTTTTCATTGCAGGCATAATTCCCGATTTTATTCCAGCGCAAATTTCCGGCAAATACGAATTGCCTGCCAAAATTTCCCTCTTAATGCAGAACCCGTCAAACCAGTTTTTTGCCATGTCTGTAAAGGAAGAGCTTGGGGAAAAAGGGATTTTTCTTGCAAAAAAGCTTCAGGCAGGGCATTTGCTTGAAAGAAATGTCTTTGAGCTAAGCGAAGGCGAAAAGCAAAAGCTTAACCTGATTGCAAACCTTGCATTCGAACCAGAGGCACTGCTGCTTGACGAGCCTCTTGAACTTTTGGACCCGGTTGAAGCAAATCGTTTCAGGCAGGTTTTGCAGGGCATCCGCGGAAAAACAATTGTCTGGTTTGGCAAGGAAAACAATTTTGATTCCAGGACAAAAAAGTTTTTTTTGCAAAAGCCCAAAAAAGTTTTTTTGCCAAAAAAGAAAAAAAACATTGGAAAAGAAATTATTTTGGAAGCAAATTTTAAAATTCAAAAACCGGTTCCCGGGCTTTCAGCAGATTTTGCGCTCTGCAAAGGCGAAAAAATTGCAATTATTGGAAAAAATGGTTCGGGCAAGACAACCTTGCTGAAAACAATTGCAGGCCTGAACAAGTTTTCAGGAAAATTGCTGTTGAAAAAAAAAGTTTCTTTTGCCCCTCAAAACCCGTCTCATTTGTTTTTCAATGAAACAGTTGAAGAAGAGCTTTTTGACAAAACAAATGCGCATTTGCTTGGCATTTCCCATTTGTTAAAAAGAGCTCCAGACAAGCTAAGCAGGGGCCAGCAGAAGCTGGTCAGCATTGCGGCTATCAGGCCAAATACAATTGCTTTGCTTGACGAGCCAACAACCTGGCTTGACCCTGAAAACAAGGCGGTTGTTTATAATTTTATTAACAACAGCAAAGATGCAATGATTATTTCTTCCCATGATAAAAAATTGCTGGATTATTGCGACAAGGTTTTTATTGTTGAAAAAAAGGAGCTGAACAAGTGTTCCAATATAACGGCAAATCGTTTTTTTCAAGGGCGCCTGAATCATTGAAAATAATTGCCTTTGCATTCTTTTTTGCCCTGGCAATTGTTTTGAACAGCGTACAGGCCCAGCTTTTGCTGTTTGCCGCTTTGCTGTTCCTGCTTGTTATTGCAAAGTTTGATTCTTTCAAAAGTTTTTTTGGGCTCGTGCCTTTTTTGCTGCTTGCGGATTTTAGTTTCTGGTTTTTTTTGCAAGGCACTGGAATAAACCTTGTGCAATTGGTTGTTGTTTCAAATATAAGGGTTTTTAATCTTGTAATGGCAACAGGTTTTTTTGCTTTTTCCACTGATGCTTTTGCCCTTGCAAAATTTTTTAAAAAACTGAAAATGCCCGAAGTGGTTTCATTGCCGGTTTTTGCATTGTTCAGGTTTTTGCCTGAAATTGAAAAAGATTTTTTGGAAATAAGGGACATTCAAAAACTGCGCGGCATTACTCCAAAAAAGCCCCTGCATTATCTGAAATCAATCCTCGTGCCATTGTTCATTACAGCATTGCAGAAATCAGACGAGCTTGCAATTGCATATTATTTGAGAAAAAAGAACGGCAGAGAAATATAAGAATAAAACAATTTTTTTTTGTAACTGCGTTTTAAGGTTCGAAAATTGTTAAAAATAGAGAATCGCTGGCAATTCTTGCCAGCAAATTTTTTTTATTAATGCAGATATGCAAAATTAAAGCCAAATCCGCTCCAATAAAATTCCTTGTCATAACCCGAATAATAAGCAGGGTATGTGTAATGCACTGGCTCATAATAAGCTGTGTACGGCTGCCAGCTTGAATAATAAGACTGCGTGGAATACGGAGTATAATTGTAATAATAATTATACCCATAGCCAGGCCCATAATTTGCCCCGCTGTAAGTGTAATTATAATAGCTGTTAGGGTATTCCAAAGCGCCATAGCTTCCGCCCCAATAATAATAAGCAGAAACCTGGCTGCACAAAAAAATTGCAGCTATTGCCAAAAATAAAAATTTGAGTTTCATAAAAACACTCCCTTTTTGTATGCCCTATTGGCTGAATTTGAATTGATAAATAATTATATGCCTAAGAAGTATTTAAATGTAACTGATTAACCAAATATAGTTAAAAAAGGCTTTTTTCTGGTTTTAATGCAATTTAAGGTTAATGAAATTAGGGGAAGGCACCCAAAGGATACCTTCACTTAAGAAAGTTGGTCGAACTTAGGCCAAGAATTGGGATAGGCTCACCAGACTAAGTTCTTTTGGATTATAGACACCAAAAAAGGTTTCTACAATGGTATATATTATCATTTAATCTAATATAAAAACCTTCGCTTTTTTTTTCACTTTTGCTGTTTATTTTAGTATGAAGTAAAAATTATTTTGCATTTTGACATTCTTTTGTAAAAATCAAAATCCGATTTTTTTTGCCCTGAAGTGTAAACTATTTGTTCAAGGCCAACCCAGGTTATAAACCAGCCCGAGGGCTCCAAAAAAACAAGCATTATGCTTTGCAGAATGTCTTTCAGGCTGTTCAGTGCTATGTATGCTGCAAGTATCATCAGTGCAAAGCCCATGCTTGTCAGTATTATGCCTTTTTTTCTCTGGTTTGATATTTCCCTGCCTAATATTGCTGCGTGCTTTTGAAAGTGGTCATAAAGCCTTTTTTTGATTAATTTTTCATCGGCAAAATTTCTTTGTTCCGACGGAACCAAAAACCGCAATTCTATTGTGCCAGTGCTTTTGTCTTCGCTTGCCTTTTTTGCTTCCCTCAAAAAATCATCTGACAAGGCTCTCTGGGAATAAGGCCTTGGGTCAAAATCTGAAAAAAGGTCATCGTAAACATCTATCCAAATGCTCACTTCAGCCATTTTCAGCAGTTTTCGCTTTTCGTCTTTCAGGCTTTCCAAATAAATCTCCGGAAAACCAAATTTTTTCCACAATTTCCGGTTACGCTGTTCCATTTCAAAAACCAGATAAAATTAGCTTTAATTAATTAATAAAACTATTGTTAATTGTAAATAACTTGCCCTGTTTTTGAAGGTTGTTTTTTCTTGCCTGAAAAACAGCAAAACAATTTTAGAGTCCGTGCCGAGAGAACCCTTTGCCGCGCTTTAGCGCGGAGATGAATCGCAGGCAATTGGTAAGGGGTTGTTAAGG
>JAGVNX010000050.1 GCA_020053055.1 Candidatus Iainarchaeum sp. | reverse complement strand
CCGCTCCACGCGATAAGGATAAGAAAAGAAATATCAAAAGAAATAGATAATTACGACTGCGGGTCTTTCAGACCACGCAGTATTTTCTGCGAATAAAAATTGTGAGCAAAGCGAACCCCAAAATCGCGCAGGATTTTGTTTCTTTTCCAAGGTTTTCTTTGCTTGCAAAGAAAAGCTTTGAGATGGTGGGTGAGAACCTAAAAATACTCTTTAGCCGAGTGAGCTTGTTCTCACCGTTTTTTTCAAGATGCCTTTGATGAAAATTAAACCATCTCCAATCAAAACAATGCTTTTGGCATTTAAAAAGCTTGCTGGCACTAAGCAGAGTGAAAAAATTAAGGTGCAAAATCGGGATATTCAGCCCTTGACGAATACTATTACGGCAATAATAATCAGGACAATCGGGATAATGGAAAAGTATTGTTCAACAATTTGAAGCTGTGGCGGAAAGCTCACATATTTTATGAACAAGCCAATAGCAATGCCAAGAAGAAACATTCCAACAGAATGATTGTCAGCCAAAAAAACCACTCCAAAAAAACAATTAAAACCAGTATTAAAATTAGGCAAACTTATATTAATAACTTTTGCCAATTACTTATGGGGCTTTGCTTGAATAAAAAAATTTTTTTTGTAGTTTTTTTGCTGTTAACCTGTTTTTTTATTGCCGGCTGTGTTTCAGACCCGTTAGCAACACTGTCAAACTCTTCTCCCAAAAAAGAGCTTTGTTACAAAAATTCTTCAGTTGGTTTTCCTTATTGGTATGAATGCCAGGGCAAAAAAGTAACGCAAACTGTTTTGAATTCTTTTTCAAGCATTGAAAATTTCACTGTTTTTCCAGAAGAACAAAGAATTTTTTTTGAATTGAAGGATGCAAAAGGCAGGAATTTTTACAGCAACAATTTTTTTGGAAATTCCTTGACACTCTTGAACCTGCGGACAAACAACAACAATAATGAGGCAATAGAATATTTTTCAATTGGAAGAACAAATTTTTTGGATATTTTGACTGAACAAAAAAGGCTTGTTTACAGGCTAGTGGAAAAAAATCCATTGAACCAAATTGTATCGGAAAGAATTTTTTCAAACAATTTGTACGGCAACGAATCCAAAGAATTAACCCAAAAAAACAAAGGCCTGGAAAAAACCATGTGCTTTGGCTTGGAAGGCAGCAAATTGTTTTGGATTTTTTCAAAAAAAGATTCAATCGGGAACGAATCCGAGGCATTGTATTACAACGGGATTGACGGCAAAAAAATTGTGCTTGCAAGCCAGGTTGCAAAACCCTGCAATCCAAGCCAGCCTGCACAAAGGTCAAGCGAAATCATGAACATTGAAAGAAATTGTTCCGAAAACGCTTTTTATTCCCAAGGGGATTTTGCATTCTGGATTTTCAGGGACATTTGGAACTCAAAGGCCTGCAATGCTGACAGCGTGACAGAGGCTTTTTTTGCAACGCACTTGCCAAGCGGAACAATAAAAGTGCTTACCCAGTTTGCAGAGCTTGAAAAAGGGGATTATTTGCAGTTGTCCAAAGGCAATATTGACATTGCTGGAAACAGGTTTGTCTGGATTTATTATTATACTAATTCTGGCAAACCGGCTCTTTATTACAATTGCCTTAAAGGCGCGGGAGAACCGAGAATAATTGACAATTCGCTTGGCAATGTGCCTGAAGACGCAAAAGTAAAAATAGAAAAAAACACTGTTTCTTGGCAGTCAAACGGAAAACAATTTTCCGCAGAACTCCAGAAATGCCCGAATTAAAAAATATTTTTTTGGTTTTTTTCCAAATTAATTTGCTTTAAAAAATATACTTATCAGGATTATTTTATTGGGGTGAAAAATTATGGCAAACACGCCTAGTTCAATGTACTGGCAGAAAAAAGCAAAAAAAAAGGAAATGGTACTGCAATTTGACGATGAGGATGACATTCTCAAGGGAATTGAAACAGCAATGAGGGAAAACGGGCTCGATGAAACAAATGTTTTGGAAGCAAAAGGAAAAATCAAAAGCGGCCTGGGAAACTATGTGCAAGGCTCGCAGTACCTGACAAAACAATTTGACAACACTGAAATAAAAATTGCAACAGGCCATTTTGAATTGAAAAGAGAATTATTCGGAGTCTTAAAAATAATTCCAACAGACTTAAACAACCATGTTACAATTGGAAAAGCAAAAGCAGCCCAAGGCCTGGAAATGAAATTATCATATTACGAATACGAAAACTGAAAACGAGAGGGGCAATTAATATTAATCACTTAGGGGATTAATCTGTTATGCAGCCAAGATTTAAAATAAGAAACATCAGGAGCTCAAAAAGCAGAAAACTGGCAAGGCCTCGGCTTCAGAGATTTCAAGCAGGCGAAGTTGTCAGTGTTTCAATAAAAGATTCTAGGCGCAGAAGGGCAAAAATTGTCAGGCAAACAAGAAGCGGGGCAATCGCAATTGGGATTGACACTTTTTTAAAAGGGCTGGGCCGCAAAGGCGAACCAAAAATGAGAAAACGGCAAAGAATGGTTTTTGTTACAAAAAGGCAATTAGGCAAGCCTTGATTCACTCGAACAAACAGCTGATGCTTTCGTTTTTGTGCGTGCGTTTTATTGCTTCACCGATTAAATCCGCTATTTTTGAGACAACAATTTTTTTGCAGGCTTTTTGATTCGCTTCCTGCGGAATGCTGTCAGTTACCAAGACCTCGCTGATTGGAGCTTTAAAAATTTTTTCAAGCGCGTCTTTTGAAAACAAGCCGTGGGAAGCGCATACAAAAATTTTTTTTGCACCTGCTTTTTCCAGTGCTTCGGCAACAGAACAAATTGTTCCGGCAGTGTCAATTAAATCGTCAAACATTACGCAGTTCATGCCTGAAACTTCGCCGATAATATTGCAGACTTCGGCTTCATTGTGCCTTGCCCTTGCCTTGTTCACTATTGCCAGGCTTGTTCCAAGCTTGCGCGCAATTTTGGTGGAATTTTTTGCTGCTCCGGCATCGGGCGCAACAACAACCATATTGTCCAGGTTTTTGTGTTTAATGCAATCCATTAGTTTTATTGACGCTGTGAGATTGTCAAGCGGAATGTCAAAGAAGCCTTGAAGCTGGCCTGAATGCAGGTCAAGCGTTATTATCCTGTTTGCCCCTGCTTTTGAAATAATGTCTGCTACGAGCTTTGCAGTAATTGGCTCTCTGCTTGTTGCTTTTCTGTCCTGGCGGGCATAGCCAAAATAGGGCATTACTGCTGTGATGCGCGCTGCAGAAGCCCTTTTGGCAGCATCAATCATTACCAATAATTCCATTAAGTTCTCGTTGACAGGATTGTTTGTTCCCTGAATCAAAAAAATGTCCTTGCCGCGAATGTTTTCAAGAAAGCGGGCATATGTTTCCCCGTCTGCAAAGCGCTTGATTTCAATTTTTCCCAATTCTAATTTGAGATAATCGGAAATTCCTTTTGCAAGCGCTTGGTTTGAATCGCCTGAAAAAACCATTAATTCCATTTTGAACAGTTAATTGTATTATGCGGTTTGTTTAAAAAAACTTTCAAAAAGAATTTTAGCATGCTGAACGAGTGCCAATTGAAAAAAAAAGCTATTTTTTTCGGGTTGGACAATGTCCTGATTCCCGGCTGCATTAACTCAAAAGTTGATGCGAAAGAAGTTGAAAAAATAATTGGAAATTTGCTGGAATTGGAAAAAAACTGCAAAAATTTTTTTTGGGGAATTGTTTCAGGCTATGCAAAAGAAAAAGGCCTGGAAAAAATAAAAGAGTTCGGCTTGGAAAAATTTTATTCTGAAAAAAATTTTTTTTTTGTAGAACAGGCTTACATTGAGGGAAAAGCTGATTTTGACAGGGAAGTGCACCTGAAGGGCTTGGAAAAAGACCCTTGTTTTCAGGACGAGTTTTTCAAGAAAATCCTGGTTGAAGAGCAGATTGCCAAGCGCGGAATCTCCAAGGAAGAAACAATTTTTGTCGGGCATGACGCGATGTTTGATGCTTATTATTTGTGGAAATTCGCGCAGATTGATTGTGCACTTTTGAAAGAGGCTTTTTCCCAAAAAAAAATAAAATGCGGGAAAAAAATCAAGAGCCTTATTTATGCCAAAAGAAACTGGGCTGATATGCAAAAGCTTTTGCTTGGAAAATTTCCAAAGCCGGATTATTCTTTTCTTGAAACCACAATAATTTTTATGCTCAAGCAGGAGTTGCTGGATTTGCCTGAAATAAAAAGAATTGTGATAGAGAAAAAAAAGCAAAAAACAAAGGAATAATAATTGTTTTTTTCTTAATTAAAACGGATTTGGGAGTTCATTTTACGTTTGCGAGGTGGTTTTTTTTGAGCAAGATTCTGGAAGCAAAAGCAAGGCAGGTTTTTGATTCAAGGGGAAACCCTACTGTTGAAGCTGAAGTGAAAACAAAAAAAGGCGTTTTCAGGGCAATTGTCCCAAGCGGGGCAAGCACTGGCACAAACGAGGCCCTTGAATTAAGGGACGGGGGAAAATCATTCGGGGGAAAAGCCGTTACAAAAGCAGTTGAAAATGTTAACAGGATTATTGCGCCAAAAGCAAAGGGCTTTGATGTTTTGAAACAAAAAGAATTAGACCAATTAATGATTGATTTGGACGGCACAAAAACAAAATCAAAATTGGGGGCAAACGCGATTCTTTCAGTAAGCATGGCTGCCTGCTGCGCTGCAGCAGCAGACGAAGAACTGCCATTGTTTGAATATCTTGGAAAAATCAGCAAGAGAAAAGGCGTTACACTGCCTGCCCCGCAATTGAATGTCATGAACGGCGGAAAGCACGCTGGCCTTGAAGAAGACATTCAGGAGCAAATGATTTGGCCTACAAAAGCAAAAAGTTTTGCGGAAGCCTTTCAAATGGGAATTGAAACCTATCATGCCTTAAAAAAAATTTTGAAAAAAAAATTTGGTGCCCAGGGGACTTTGCTTGGCGATGAAGGCGGTTTTGTGCCACCGGTAAAGTCTGTGCAGGAAAGGCTTGATTTAATTCTTCAGGCAATTAAAGAAGCGGGTTATGAAGGCCTGATTGGCCTTGCATTGGATTCTGCTTCATCAGAATTTTTTGCCAGCGGAAAATACAGGCTTTATGGAAAAGAATATTCTCCGGGAGAGCTTGTTGACTTTTATGCGGAACTTGTTGCAGCCTATCCTATTACTTCTCTGGAAGACGGAATGGCTGAAGAAGACTGGGAAGGCTGGAAAGAACTGACTGCAAAGCTCGGAAACAGGATGCAAATTGTCGGGGATGACTTGCTTGTTACAAATCCTGAAAAAATAAAAAGGGCGATTCAGGAAAAGTCCTGCAATGCCTTGCTTTTGAAAGTAAATCAGATTGGAACAGTCACAGAATCTATTGAGGCTGCAAATATTTCTTTTAAAAATAATTGGGGCGTAGTGGTAAGCCACAGAAGCGGGGAAACAGAAGACAGTTTCATTGCAGACCTTGTTGTCGGGCTTGGCACTGGGCAGAGCAAGTTTGGGGCTCCTGCAAGAACAGACAGGAATGCAAAATACAACGAATTATTGCGCATAGAGGAAATGCTTGGAAAAAAAGCAAAATTCGGCTTGGCAAAATAAAGCCGGATTCTTTTTTTTATTTTTGTTTTAAAAAAAATCGGAGAAAAGTTTTTATATGCTTGTGGCTTTATTAATAATTTGTTTTTAAAGAATTTAACTTGGTTTCAACGGAGTGATACTAGTGGATTCAATGGTTCCAAAAAAAGTTTTTTTTACCAATGGCGTTGGAGTGCACAGGGAAAAGCTTGAAAGCTTTGAAATGGCTTTGCGCGATGCAGGAATTGAAAAATTCAATATTGTCACTATTTCAAGCATTCTTCCTCCTGCGTGCCAGATTATCAGCAAAAAAAGCGGCTTGGAACAATTGAAAGCTGGGCAGATTGTTTTCTGCGTTATGAGCAGGAATGAAAGCAATGAACCGAACCGGTTAATGGTTGCTTCTGTTGGAATTGCAGAGCCGTCTGACAAAACCCAGCACGGGTATATTTCAGAGCACCATGGTTTTGGGCAGACAGACCAGTGCGCCGGCGATTATGCCGAAGACCTTGCTGCAAGCATGCTTGCAAGCACTCTTGGCATTGAACAGCCAAGTGCTGTTGAATGGAAGGAAAAAGAGCAATATTATAAAATCAGCGGCAAAATAGTGAAAACATACAATTGCACGCAATCAAGCATTGGAACAAAAGGCACTGACTGGGTAACAGTAATAGCAGTGGCAGTCTTCGTGCCCTAATTGCTTTTACTGGCCCTGTTTTTCTTACTATTTCTGGCTTCTGCTTCTCCTTGCTTAAAGAATAAAGCCAATGATTGTTCTACAGAATCTCGAATTTGTTTTTCCAAGGGCTTTGTTTTATCCGGTTTTGCCAAGACCCGCCAAACTGCAAGCTCTGCTTCCAGTTTAATATCTTCAAAATCGGCATTGTCCCGAAATCTAGCTATAAGAGAAGCAAGCAATCTAGAATGCTGGGCAAAAAGCAAATTTATATCATTCGCCCTGGGCTTTTGTTGAGTACCATTTTTTTTAAGAGGAACTTCTGATTTGGATTCAGCCCTTGCTTTTAATGCAGCTAGCCTGCACTGTGAAGGGCTTTCGGCTCTCCATTTAGAAAATGATTCCCTGATTGATCTTGGCCCTATAAAGATTCTTGAAGCATAACCCAGAATTGTGGCTTCCGACATGCCAGGATAACGTTTTTGCATTTGCTGAACAATTTCTTCGTATGTATAATGTCTTTTCCTCATTACGCCCAGTCTTGCAATCATTAATGGAGTCCAACGGGTATTTTTTCTCATGGAAATCAACATTTTATTTCTGTTTTTTCTCCAAAAGAAATTTTTTGGGCGTTGTGCATTTCCTGCAGGTCTTTTGAAATTCCGGAGAATTTTTTTTCAAGCACTAGTTCAGAAATTTCATCCCTGAGGCCTTTGCCTGCTTCTTTTTTTGTTTTCCAAATCAGGCTGTTCAAATCGCATAATTCCTGTGCAGAAAAAGGAATCTTTTGTTTTTTTCCGGGTTTTGGAAATTTTTCAAAATGAATGTCTTTTCCATTGTTCAAATCAGAATAAATTTTGTAAGTAATCATTGGCAGAATCGGAGCCAAAATTTTGAGCATTGTTTCAAGGCAATAATACAAAGTGTAAACAGCTGCTTCCTGTTCTTCTTTTGAAAAATTTTTTTTGTCGTTGTAAGCGCGGCTCTTTGCAATTTCAAGGTAATGGGAGGCAAATGTTTCCCACAAAAAATTTTTTATTTTTGTTGCCGGCGCGTGAAAATCATATTTTTCAAAATTGTTTGCGGAAAACTCTGTGATTTCATTCATTTCCTGCATTATCCAATTGTCAATTTCCCTGGGATTAATTTTGGCGTTTTCCCCTGGCCTTGGGAACATGGAAATAAAGCGCGCTACATTCCAGAGTTTTACAAGTGTTTTCTGGGCTCCTGCAATTCTTTCAAAACTGCATCTGAAATCTGTTTTTGTAAGGTCTCCTTCTACGGCACTCCATAATCTGAACGGTTCTGCGCCGAATTTTTCAAGAATTTCGTGAGGGTCTATTCCATTGCCCTTGCTTTTGCTCATTTTGTTTCCTTTTTCATCAACAAGGTGGTAATTAATCCAGGCGTCTTTGAAAACACATTTTTTTGTGAGCAAATAGCATTTAAGCACTGAATAGTAAAGCCAGGTCCTTACAATGTCTTTTCCTTGTGGCCTCAAAGTGCAGGGAAAAGCCTTTTTAAAAAAATTTTTTTTGCGTTCATAACCCAAAATGAAAAGCGGGCTGATTGAAGAATCAAACCATGTGTCAAAAACCCTTTCTTCGCCACTGAATTCTGTTCCGCTGCATTTAGGGCATTTTTTTATGGGAGGCTGTTCTTTCCAGGGCTGGCAATATTTTCCTTTTGGAGGAAGAATTGGTTCGCAACATTTTTTGCAGTACCACAAAGGAATTTCCGTTGCATAATACCTTCTTCTTGAAATCGGCCAGTCAATTGAAACCGAGTCAATCCAGTCCAAAAGCATTTGCCTGCTCTTGTCCTCAAAAAAATTTATTTTTTTTGCAAGCGCCTTCATTTTGCCCTTGAAATCAACTTGTTTCAAATAAAATTCTTTCATTGAAATGAATTCTATTTCATCCTTGCTTCTTTCGCAGACAGGAGTCCTGTGAATTATGTCTTTTTGCCCTGCAAACAAGCCTTTGCTTTTCAATTCTTCAATCATTTTTTGCCTTGCTTCGCGCACAGGCAATCCCTGCAAAAAGCCGGCTTTGGAATTCATTTTTCCATCAGCGCCAATTGCAATTATTGGCGCAATATTCATTTCCCTGAAAAAGCGGATATCTGAAAGGTCTCCGGCTGAACACATCATTGCAAGGCCTGTTCCCTTGCCAATTTCAGCCATTGGATGCGCTTTAATCGGAACTTCTTTCCCAAAAATTGGCGTAACAGCTGTTTTGCAATCCAAATGCTTGTATCTGTCATCTTCTGGATTGAATATTATCATTCCACAAGTGCAGACAAGTTCAGGCCTTGTAGTGCCAATAATTATTTGTTCTCCTGTTTCCTTTACCTTGAAAATAAGGTCATTGAATTTTGATGGCAAATCAGCATACTCGACTTCCGAATCTGCAAGAGTGGTTCGGCAGCCAGGGCAATAATTTGTTATTCTTTCATCCTGGTAAACCAGGCCTTTTTTATACAAGTCAATGAAAGTGCCCTGTGTCAAAGCCCTGTATTCAGGAGAATCAGTAAGGTAAAGCGAGCCGATTTCGTTTCCCTGCTTCAAAGAATTAAACCCAATGCCAAGCTTCAAAAAAGAATCAATTGATTCAGTGCTGCTTTCCTCCAAAACCTGCCTGCATTTTGCAATAACTTCTTCCCTTGAAACCTCATTAAGGCGGATTTTAAATTTTTTTTCTGCAGCCATTTCAATTGGCAGGCCGTTCCTGTCCAGA
This sequence comes from Candidatus Iainarchaeum sp., assembly GCA_020053055.1. Lineage (GTDB taxonomy): Archaea > Iainarchaeota > Iainarchaeia > Iainarchaeales > JAGVNX01. The sequence goes on along the minus strand of JAGVNX010000050.1, from coordinate 260 downwards.
CCAAGGGGGAACAATACTTCAAAACCGCTCATTCTCTTGAAGCGGGCAAAAAAATCCATTAAGACATAAGTAGTTGCCTGGCCAATGTGAACCGGAGTATTTACATAAGGCGGAGGAGTGTCTATTGAAAAAACTTTTTTCTTTGAAACAGGATTAAAAGCAAAAGCATTTTTTTTCTGCCATTCTTCAACAATCTGCTGTTCCATTTCCCTTGACCAAGCTTTCTCATTAATAGGCAAAAAAACCACTCAAAAAACAAT
>JAGVNX010000038.1 GCA_020053055.1 Candidatus Iainarchaeum sp. | reverse complement strand
CAAGTCAAAAAGCAGCAAGAAAGGCGGGACTCGCGGAGCCAAGCCTAGCCGCAGGGAAAAGAAAAAACAAAAAAAGAAAAAATAAGCAAAAAAAATAATCCTTTTTTTTGTTGCTTTTAGCAAATGTTTTTCTTTATTATTTTTACGGCTTTATTCATTTCATTTTTTTCTATTTCCAATGGCGGAAAAAGCATTGCCCTGTTTTCAAATTGTGCAATTATCAAGCCGTCTTTTAAACAGTTTTTTTTGATGCCTGGGTTTTTTGATTCAAAGCCAATGCAAAGGCCTTTTCCTTCCGGCTTGCAGAATTTGGCTAATTCTTCTGTTAAAAATTCCCCGCTTTTTTCTGATTTTTTGACAAGACAATTCTTTTTAACATAATCAATGTTTGCAATTGCTGTTTCAACGCTTAACGGGTGCCAGCCGAAAGAAGAATAATTGCTGAAATCAAAGCGCATTGCTTCAGCAATTTTTGCTTTTGCAATTGCTGCGCCAATTGCAGAGTAACCTGAACTGAAGGCTTTTGCAATAGTAATAATGTCAGGCTCTATTCCAAAATGTTCAAAGCCAAACCATTTTCCTGTTCTTCCAAAGCCAGTGATTACTTCGTCCATTATAAAAACAGTGCCTGTTTTTTCACAAGCTTTTTTAACTTCTTTAAAAAAAGAAATTGGCGGCACTATAACGCCTAAATTGCAAATTATCGGCTCTGAAATAAAAGCGCAAACATCGCTTTTTTCAATTGCTTCAACTGTTTGCAGTGTTGTTTGCTCCCACTCGCTGCTGCTGGCCTGCAGCCTGATGCAAGAATTTTCTGCATAAGGCCCGAATTTGTCCTTGTGCAATCCGACAAGCGCCATGCATGCCAATGACTGCCCATGATAGGCATTGTCAAACGCAACGAATTTTTCCCTTTTGTTGAATGCCTTGGAAATTTTTAATGCTATTTCAACTGCCTCTGTTCCGCCTGTCGCGCGAAAACAGGAATAATTCCTGTTTGGCATTAATAAAACAAGTTTTTTTGCAAGCTCTTCCCAGCGCGCATAATAATAATATGGCGCAACATAAGCCGGGCCATTAAAAGATTTTATTGCCAGTTTAATGCTTGCATTGCTCCAACCGGAATTGCCAATTCCCCAGCCAGTATTAAAATCAAGATATTTTTTTCCATTCTTGCCAATAACACAACTGCTTTTTGCCCCAGTAACCTCAAGCAATGCAGGAGAATCCCTGAAAAGATACTCAGCCATAACTGCTCCCTGTTTTGTTTTTACAGGCAAGTGCCCACTCCAAGCGTGAACAAATCCCTCAAGCCAGGCCCGAATCCAAGCCAGACCAACAAAAAAGGAATAAAATTTTTCGTGTTGTCATCATCAATCTCTTTTTCCACAAAATAAACAATCAAAAGGACAAGCGCGATTTTTACGAGGACAAAACTGAATGGAAACGCATTCAAAAAAAATCCTGAAACAGGATGCTGTTCCCCGCACCTGAAAAAGGTCGTTGCAACAAAAGTTGAACACCCATCAACTAACTGCCCCATTAAAGCCAGTTTGTAAATTCCCCTTGAAAAAAAATCTTTTTTTCGCAATTTTTTTGAAACAAAATCCACTGCAAAAACAGTTATTGCCCAAACAATCGCAACAAGAGCAATAACTTCAAAAAAACCGTTCCATGCCTTGAAATTAATCATTTCAAAAACAACAAGCGGAACGGAAAAAACAAGCCCGAATCCTGCAAGCCATTTGTAAAAAGAAATTTTTGTTTTGCTTGAAAGCACATAAGAAACCCAGATGAAAAAAAACGGTATTGCAGTGAACAAAACATACAAGCCAGGAGTCACAAAATAATAACTCCATTCCCAAGGAAACGGACTGCCCTTAATTATTCCCATATCACCCAAGACTCTTACCGCAGAAGCCAGCAGGATGAACGGCAATGCTGACAAGGCAAATTTTGTATCAAACTTTATCCCGCGCTTGTTCAAAAAAGGGTAAACAACAAAAAAAGCAATTGCCAGAAAAACAGCGCCATAAACAAGGTATTCTATTAGAGAATACTGGCTCGGCAGGCCATTTGTCAAATCAGAAATTCTTTTTCCAAACAAATCATACAAAACCTGCCCGATATCCATAAAACCAGCTCAATGATTAGTTTTAAATTGGTTAGTAATTTTAATCTTTTCTATGAAAGCAACGCAGGGAGAATGCGAGTTTTTTTCAGTTAAAACAGAAAAAAGAAACGCTGAAAAATTGCGCCAATGGCTTGCTTCAAAGCAATTATTGGAACACAATTTTGGAACAATGCCATCCGCAGATTTCATTTTTTTTCCAATAAAAAGAAAATTATTGAAGCAGGAAGCAAAAGAACTCAAAAAAATTGTGCCTTCTTTTGCAATCAACAAGCTTCTTTTTTCGCCCGTAACAAGCCAGCCCCAAAGCCTCAAAGAAGCACTGCGAAAAAAACTTTCGGAAAAAGAATTTTCCAAGCTTGTTTCAAGCTTTGACACTCTTGGCAACATTGCAATAATAGAAATTCCAAAAGAGCTTGAAAAAAAAGAAAAGCTCATTGCAAAGGCTTTGCTTGAAACAAACAAGTCAATCAAAACAGTCTGCAAAAAGCTTGGAGCGCACAAAGGCAAATTCAGGTTAGAACCAGTAAAAATAATTGGCGGAGAAAAAAAATTGCTTGCAACTTACAGGGAAAGCGGCTGTGTTTTCAAAATTCCCGTTGGAAAAGCTTTTTTTTCCCCGCGCTTAAGCACTGAACGCATGCGCATTGCAAAGCAAATCAAAGCAGGAGAAGTAATCGGAGCTTTTTTTGCAGGAGTAGGCCCGTTTCCAATTGTTTTTGCAAAAAACTCTCCGATGGAAGCAGCTTTTGCCATTGAATTAAACCCGATTGCAGTAAAATTTTTGGATGAAAACATTCTTTTGAACAAAGTTGAAAACAAGGTTTTCCCTGTTTTTGGGGATGTAAAAAAAATTGTTCCAAAAAAATTCAAAAATTTTTTCCACCGCATAGTAATGCCGCTTCCCAAAGGGGCAAAAGATTTTTTGGAATCTGCAATCATTTCTGCGCATCCAAAAGGCTGCATTATCCACTTTTATGCTTTTGTTCCAGCAGCAGATCCTTACACAACAACAATTGATTTGATTGAAAAAACAGCAAAGAAATTTGGAAAAAAAACAAGGATTCTGCACAAGCAGCAGGTGAGGGCATTCAGCAAGGAAACAATCCAAATAGTAATAGATTTTGAAGTTTCTGGCAATTGACGAATCTTTAAGTGCAAATAAAAATCTGGCTCTTCCTGTTTTTTTCATGCTAAAGCGCTTTTACCTTGATTCAAATGTTTTCATTTCTTTTGTGAGGGAAGAAATTGATTCTGCTTTTAATCTGCGTTATTTGGACAGCAGAAATTTTTTTGCTTTCTGTGCAAAGCAGAAGCATGTTTTGGTTATTTCCGGGTTATTCTTGTCAGAAATTAAAAAGGTAATCGGACTTGATAGCAAAGCAGTTTTTGAAGAATTTGAAAGAATTGGTGTCGAAACAATTTTTGTTAATGAAGTTTTCTCCGCTCCATTGGTTTTGGAGATAACAAAGAATTGCCGTTTACATAGGGGCGATGCGATTCATGTTGCAATCGCACTTGAAAATAATGCGGATTTTATTGTAACTTGGAACAAAAAAGATTTTGATAAGGCAAGAAACTATATTATTGGCGTTTCCCCGAGTGAGTTTTTAAATATTCCGTAGCAAGTTTATCCCTTTGTTTCTGCGTAAGCGGCCTATAAAACTTTACTTTTGCCTGCAATCTTTTTCTCGATGCCTCAACTGCCTTGATTTGCTCTTCAAGCCCGAGAATCTTTACGAGCTTTTCCCTTGCAGCATCCCTCAAAAACTCGCTTTTTGAATGGTACAATCCTGTTTTTGCAATCGCAGAGTCAATTGCCTTTACAAAAGCCTCTTCAGCAGTAAAACTCATGGTAGTAACCATAAGCAACAAATATGCGTGAAAAAATATTTAATAGTATGCTATTAAACCAGAAAAATGGTTTTTGAAGTTTCCCCTGCTAAAAAATGTTTTTTTCAATAATGCAGAATCCAATGATTTTTAAAACATTTGAATTAATTGTTTTTCAGGCGAGTTTTTTGAATCTGGTTTTTATTGGCAAGCAGGGCGTTGGAAAAGGCACTTATGCGCAGCGCCTGAAAACAGAGTTTGGGATTCCCCAGATTTCAACAGGCGACCTTCTTCGCGAAGAAATCAAAAGCGGTTCCGAACTTGGAAAAAAACTTGAAGCAATAATGAACAGCGGAAGCCTTGTTCCTGATGAAATCGTCATAAAAATGTTTGAAAAAAGAATTCAACAGGGAGATGCAGAAAAAGGCTTTATTTTGGACGGTTTCCCGAGAACGGAAAACCAGGCAAAAACCCTTGACAGTTTAATGAAAAAAACCCGAAAAAAAATTGATTTGGTTTTGAATTTCATTGCCCCTGACAAAGTGCTTCTTGAACGCCTGACTGGAAGAAGGCAGTGCAGGCAATGCGGAACAATTTACCATATTAAAAATGTTCGCCCAAAAATCGATGGCATTTGCGACAAGTGCAGCGGGCAATTATATCAGAGAGACGATGACAAGGAAGAAGCAATCCGCAAAAGATGGGGCTTGTACGAAAAACAGACAAAGCCAGTGCTTTCCTTTTACAAGAAACAAAAAAAAATCGTTGAAATTGACGCAAGCAAAGAAGTCAGTGAAATTTATCCAAACATAATAAAAACTCTGAAGTCCAAGAAAATTATAGGCTAATGCAGGCGAAAATTAAAATTATTAAAGTCTTAATAAAAAACATTTTTTTTGAGGTGGTTTTGATGGAAAAGCTTTACGAAGATTCTGAAACAGGCTGCTGCCCAAGGTTTGACCCTTTGCCATGGGACGAAAAAGAAGTTTCATTTGAAGGCAAATTGTTTCTCAAAGACAAAATAAAAACCTTTTTGCACATTCCAATTAATTTCGGCGCCATAATGGTAAAAGACATGGAATTAATCAAGAACTTCGAAGCACTGGCTCCAAAACCGCTTATGCTTTACGATTCCAAATCCTTGTTTGGAGCAGACATTTACATTGAAATAAGCAAGGAAATTCCTGGCAAGGAAACAACAAAAATCCCGGGAAAATTTTTGTCAAAAGTTTTTGAAGGCAATTTCAAAGACTCCGGAAAATGGGCAGAACAAATGCAGAAATACGCAGAATCAAAAGGAAAAAACCCTGAAAAAATGTATTTTTTCTACACGACCTGCCCCAAATGCGCAGAACATTACGGCAAAAATTATGTTGTTATATTTACAAAAATATAAAATTTGATTTTTAAGAGGTGCAAAAATGCCATTCGAAGTAAAAGACATTAAACTGGCCGAACAAGGCCAGATGAATATTGAGTATGCGGAAATGCAAATGCCAGCTTTAATGGAAATCAAAAAAAGATTTGCAAAAGAAAAGCCCCTGAAAGGCATTAAAGTCGGAATGGCCTTGCACATTACAAAAGAAACCGCTAATTTGGTTTTCACTCTTATTGCAGGCGGCGCAGAAGTTGCAATAACAGGCTGCAATCCATTAAGCACGCAGGACGATGTTGCCGCTGCCCTTGCAAAAAAAGGAGTAATTGTTTACGGTTACAAAGGAGAAACCCGCGAAGATTATTACAATTATTTGAACAAGATTCTTGATTTCAAGCCAAACGCCACAATTGATGACGGCTGCGATTTAATCAGCGAAATCCACAGTAAGCACAAAGAATTGCTTCCAAACCTGATTATTGGAACAGAAGAAACAACAACAGGAGTAATAAGATTAAGGGCAATGGAAAAAGACAACGCTTTGAAATATCCGGTAATAGCAGTCAATGACAACAAAACAAAACATTTGTTTGACAATTTTTATGGAACAGGCCAGAGCAGCCTTGACGGAATTTTAAGATGCACTAACGTGCTTATTGCAGGCAAAACATTTGTTGTCGCAGGCTATGGCGACTGCGGAAGAGGGGTTGCTTCAAAAGCAAGAGGCTTAGGAGCAAATGTGATTGTCTGCGAAGTAAACCCGGTAAAAGCCCTACAGGCATATGCTGATGGTTTTAGCGTAATGCCAATGATAGAAGCAGCGCCTCTCGGAGACATTTTTGTTACTGTAACGGGAGACAAAGACGTAATAACAATGGAACACATTGAAAAAATGAAAAACGGGGCAATACTTGCAAATTCAGGGCATTTTGACATTGAAATTTCTGTTGCAGACTTAAACAAAAAAGCAAAACAAAAACGCAGAATCAGATGGCAGCTTGACGAATACACATTAAAAAACAACAGAAAAATCTTTTTGTGCGGAGAAGGAAGATTAGTAAACCTTGCAGCAGCAGAAGGCCATCCGTCAGAAGTAATGGATTTAAGCTTCTGCGGCCAAGCGCTTGCACTTGAATACGGAATCAAAAACAAGGGCAAATTAAAACCGGCTGTGCATGTGCTTCCGGACGAAATTGACCAGCAAATCGCAGAACTAAAACTCAAAGCAATCGGCACAAAAATAGACTATCTGACAGAAGAACAAAAAAAATACCTTGCAAGCTGGGAAGAAGGAACTTAGATGGGAATGATTTAACTTGGCATTTTTAGGAGGGGGTCCCCAAAATAAATATTGTTTCCATAGTTTTTCAAAAACAATTTGTCAATTATGAGTTCGTTTGGTTTAAGGTTTAAAAATCTTAAATTATCATTATCTTCATAATATCCGTTTTTTCCTATTAAAAGAAAAGGGATGCTGTTGGCGTTCACAACCAAAGCGTTTGTGTAAAATAAATAATCGCTTGCCATATCAATTCCTTGTAAATAGTTTCCCGCATTGCACGCTTCGATTTGATATATCATAGAATTAAAATGGGAATTATTGATAACGCCAAAATTGATATTAAAATAGTGTTCTGTTGGAGCGCCATGCACTTGGAGATAGGTAATTAAGTAATTATTATTGTTTTGGGAACTGATATAGGATTGGGTCCAATCATTTTTTTGGGTTGGGTAAGTTGTCCAATTACCATTCCAATTACCTGCTTTTTCTCTAAAACCGGCTTCTGTAACATAGACCTGACAATCATTATAACTGCAAATAGTGTTCGGTAAGTTATTTTCGATTACCTGTTTGATTTCAGTTGTAGAAACGCTTCTGTCTTTAAGAATTAGTTCAAACGCATAGACGTAGGTATCTTGGTTTCTTGTTAACGGTTTGCTGTTTTCAAAATAAGTTCCATTAATCCATTCGTCGAATTCGGTTTTTTCCTGTGGGGACTGGGCAATAAGCCAAGGCATATTTTCTTCCGTGGTATATGGGGAACGGAGAATTAAAATGGTATATGCACTGTCAAATCCGTTTAATTCAGGAGTAAAATTGGGGCATAAAAAAGTATTCGCTTGGTCATTTAAAAAAGTTGCATTAATTTTATTGACCGTGTCGGTTGAACAACCAAAAATACTGGAATAAAAAAGTTTTTTCCCGTAACTAAAATTTCCAACGCGATAATTGTGGTTTCGATTAAAATAGTCAATTATTAGGTTGTTTTTCACGGTTTGGTCATCCGTATAAATTGGGGGGATTAAGACTGCGCCCCAAATAGTCGCATTATACCCCCCGCCAATTTCACTTCCGTGCGTTTCGCCTTGTTTTTCATAAAAACCATCGTGTGTGACGTCAAAATTATCATAATGCTCCGCGTCAAGAGCAATCAAAGGATACACACTCGGATAAAAATCAGATGCGCCCAAATCACGCCAAAGAGTCGCATCTCTAAAAATTGTCGGACGTATTTCTCCAATGAGGAATACTCCTTGTAATTTACCGGGGTTGTCAAAATATATTTTTTTAATGGTATTTCTTAACTCTAAACTGTTTTTCTTTACGCAACCACCCAAATCTTGAAAAGTGGTTATTGGGTCGTCTGATTTTTCAAATAATATTTCGACAAACTGGTAATCACTATTGCCCTGTTCGTACCTTTGTATTTGTGATTTTATTGTGGGATTATCGTATAATGTTTTTTCAATGATTAATAGGGCCGCTTTCCGGTTCAATTGAGGTATTTGACATGATTCTGGTGCTGGTTTGATACAATCCTTTGGGCAATTGTAACTTGTTTCTGTTTCTGTATCGCATTTCCCATTGCCACATTTTGCTGTGCAAATGCCATTAATTCCCAAAATGTTTTGTTGTTTTGGCGGGATTAAGGTTAAGCCAGCACAACAGGAAGGCGGATTTGCAATTACTGGGATTGTTTTTCCCTCTGTTTTGCATTCAATTTGGGCAACACAAATATTATTTTTGCAGGTTTCTCCTGCTGTACATTTTATATCGGCAGGACAATTAGAGCAATTTTCGCCAGCATCAACATTATTATTTCCACAATTGGCAATTGGCTGTGTGCAGCCTGCAAGCAAAATAAACAATAAGATTAACCCAAATCCCATTATGAAAATTTTATTTTTCATTGCCAAATCCAAATAATGGTGAGAATCATTCTGCATAAAAAGTTATTTTTTGGTTTCTGGTTTTGGTTGTTTTTTTTGTTCAATTATTAATTATTGCCAGCAGGCTTTCCAAATAACCTTTTAATTATTTCTACTTATTTTACTTATTTAAGGTGATTTTGTTTGGTTAATATGACTCTGGCTATTCCTGAACAGGTTCACAAGGTTATGAAGAAACACCCTGAAATCAAGTGGACTGAGGTTGCAAGGCAGGCTATTGAGCAAAAGGCAAGGCTGATTCAGGCTGAAAAAGACCCTTTGAGATTATATGCTTACAAAAGATGGGCTGAAGAGGGACCTGATGCAGAAGAACTTTTTGAATTTTGAACAGGGCGACATTGTTATTGCATTGATGCCCTTTGCAGAACAAGTTGGCTCTAAAAGGAGGCCAGCTTTGGTTATAAGCAATTCCGCTTACAACAAAAAATCAGAGGATTTGATTTTGCTGAAAATCACTTCTCAATCCAAGAAGGCTGATTTTGATGTTGCTTTGTTGCCGTCAGACCTTGAAGAAGGCAAACTAAAGTTTGAAAGCCAAATAATGGTTGACAATCCAGTGACAACTTATAAGGAATTAGTTGAATCAAAAATTGGCAAAATTTCAAAGCCCAAGCTCAAAGAAGTAAAGCAAAAAATAAAAGAACTTTATGAATTATGAGCCCTGTTCAAAAGCTCGCTTTAAAAAGGTTTTTAATGCTTCCCACCGAGTATTATTTTATCTGCCCTTTTCTTTCTTTTTATAAAAAGAAAGAAAAGTGCAAGTTGCCCAAAAGAAAGAAAAAAAGGCAGCGATTTTTGATTTATTTTTAAAGAGGTTTTGTTTTTGACTCAATGGCACATGGATTCAAAGAAAAAAATTACCGGCGGAAAAAACTCTGCGGTTAAAAGAATGGACAAGCGCTTGGCCTGGAAAGGCGGCGAGTTCGCAGCAACAGGAATTGCTGCAGATGAAAAAACAGAGAAACGCAAGACAGTCAAGGCGCTCGGCGGCAACAAAAAGGTAAAAGCCCAAAAAATAAAGTTTGTTGCCCTGGCAGATCCAGCAACTAAAAAAAATGTTAAAGCCGAAATTTTGTCTGTTCTGGAAAACAATGCCAACAGGCAATATACGAGGCAGAACATTATTACAAGAGGAGCCATACTAAAAATCAAACTTGAAGGAAAAGAAGCCAAGGCAAAAGTAACTTCGCGGCCTGGCCAGTCAGGCACAGTACAAGCAGTTTTAATTCAATAAACGCCAGTTTTGGCAATTATGGGCTCTTTTTCAAAAAAAGCACATGTTTAAATACTACCTAATCAGCAGTATTTATATATACACTCGAATTCTTTGTTTTTGGCAAGGCGCGTTTAAGCTTTGTTAATCCAAAGTTTTTGCGAGCCTTTTTGAAACGGTTTTTGTGATGGCTAATTGGTTTTTGGAGTAGGTGGTTGAATGGTTGAAAAATGCCCCGAATGCGGAAGCAAAAAAATAAGAACAGACCCTGAAAAAGGCGAAGTTGTTTGCCAGGATTGCGGCTTGGTTCTTTCAGAAGACATGATTGATTATGGAAAAGAATGGCGCAGTTTTGATTCTGACCAGTTTGAAAAGCGTTCCAGAACAGGAAGCCCAATGAAATATGTCAAATTGAATAAAGGGCTTGTTACAATGATTGACAGGCGCGGAACTGATTTAAGGGGAAACAAGCTTTCAAGCAAAAGCAGGGCCCAAATGTACCGCTTGATAAAATGGCATAAAAGAGCAAGCATTAGCAGCAGCATGCAGAGAAACCTTTCAATTGCACTGACCGAATTGAGAAGAGTTGCCTCTTACTTGAACATTCCGGAATCCCTTGTTGAAGCTGCTGCATTGCTTTACAGAAAAACAGTTAAAAAAGGCCTGATTAGAGGCAGGTTAATTGAAGCCGTTGTAGCAGCTGTTTTGTACACTGTTTGCAGAACATACCATGTCCCAAGAACGCTTAATGAAATGGCAGAAGCAAGCGGTTTGACAAAAAAAGAAATCGGTAGAACCTACAGGTTTCTTGTAAGAGAATTGAAGCTTGATGTTCCACTGACAAACCCGATTCATTATATTCCAAGATTTGCTTCAGAGCTTAATCTCAGCGGAGAAGTCCAGGAAGAAGGCAGAAAAATTTTGGAAAGCGCAATGCAAAGAGGCCTTATTTCAGGCAGAGGGCCAACCGGAGTTGCAGCAGCAGCTGTTTACATTGCAGGCCTGTTAAAAGGCGAGCGCAGGACACAAAAAGAAGTGGCAAACGTTGCCGGCGTAACAGAAGTGACAATCAGGAACAGGTACAGGGAATTGAAGAAAAGGCTGGACATTGACGTGGCAGCATAAACTGCCAAATTTTTCTTTTTTCCCTTTTTTTGTCTTGCCTACAATTTCAAGCAGGCGAATTATTGTTTAAGTGTTTCCCTGCTTGGCATTTTGCCAATATTTTCAGTTTTTCGAAGAAAAACTGTTTCTTTCCCAAGGCTTTTGCGCAGCAAAAAGGCTTTTTTAATTTTTTATAGTTAACAAAAGGTATTTATGCCTTTTGCATAGGCGTTTCTTTTATGGTTGAAGCAGAATTCAAGTTTCAGATTGAAAAATTGTTAAAGAATGCCAAGAGAAACTGTTTATTGTGCTATGGCAGGGCAAGGCTCAGGCCTACTGATGCTGAAAAAAACACTGCTTTGAAGGCTGCTGAAGAAATGTATTCAATGTTTGGCAATCGCTATAACGAATTGAGAAGGCTTGATTATCCTGTTGAATCAATCAGGACTTCACAGGAATACAAGAGAATCTGCCTTGATGCTCTTGATGCCTGCAAAGCCTGCGACAAAAGCGTTGATTACATAAACAGGCACATGTCACAAATCAGGTAAGGCAAAAAGCAGTTAATTGGCAAGAAATAATTTTTTTCAGAACAGGCTGTTTTTGCGCCAATTATTTTTTAATCACTTACAACTATTTTTTTTCATGAAAAAGCAATTTAAAATTCGTGATTCAACCCAGCCATTGCTTGTTGGAATGGACCACGATGATAATTCTCTTGGCAAGGAAGCTGAAGAGATTATTGACAACTTTGGCCAAAAAGGAAAAACTCTTTTCGTTGAAGGTTCTCCTACGGGAGTTGCCAAAACTGGAAGAACTGATGTTTTTGGGCTTGTTATTTCCAAGGCACGCGAAAAGGGAATGAAAGTAGTCGCATTGGACACAGAACGGCTTGGAAAATTAAGGCAAAAAATAGTTGCACAACAGGGAAAGATGTGTATTGTGTATTTGAATGTTGACGAGTTCAGGTATTTGATGCACAATGTTCGCGAAAGGCTTTGGGCAAAAACAATTAGAAAAAAAGCTGTTGCAGGAGATATTGTTTTAGCGCATCAAAACCATATTGCAAGGCTTGCCAGGGCATTGCCAAATTGCAGGAAAAATGTTTTTTTTGTTTCCAAACCAGTTTCTCCAAAAGATTTAGCTCCACTTTCAAATCGAGAAATAGTTGAATTGAAAAAAGAACGCGCTTCATGGAGGCCAATAATTATGCGTGCAAAAAAAGCCGCTCGCCAATCGCCTTGGTCCAGAATTTTAAATCGCATCAGAAGAAGATAAGCAGTTATTTTGCTTTTTGTTTTTTTGTTTCTGCCTTTGCTGTTTCTTTTATTTCCACTTTTGTGCTTATTGCCTGGCCTGGCAATCCGTTTGGAAATTTTGCCCTTACTGCGCCGTTGTTTCCGTGCGCTGAAAGGATTTTTCCAATGGATTCAAAATTTTTGCCCTTCCAAACAACTTTTTTTCCTGCTAGTGCAGAGGCTTTTGCCCGAGAATCAATTCCATTCACAATTATTACAAATTGCTTTGGATGCGCAGTATTAACGCCTCGCCTGTAATTTTTCAAAATTCCGTCCATAACAAAAACCAGTCAAAATCAAACAAAAAAGAAATTGAATTAATCAAACAATAAATTATTCTTAATTCGGAAGCTTTAAAAACAAATGCAAAACCATTTT
>JAGVNX010000070.1 GCA_020053055.1 Candidatus Iainarchaeum sp. | reverse complement strand
TTTGCTGCATCTCCAAGGGCTGTTGCAGAAGCGTTTTCAGCATTGTTGGCTGACTCAATTGCTTTTCCAAAGTCAGAACCAGCGCCGTCAGTGCAATCATCCATTTTTTCCTTTGCATTTCCTATGGATTTTTGCAAAGCAGTTTTTTTCTTCAGAAGAGCAGTTACAAGTGCAGCACAGCCGTCCGATGGGCATTCGCTTTCCATAATTGTCAAAAGATTTCCAAGAGGCAATGTTCCCTCTTCCGAATCTCCGACTATCAGCTTGTTTAATTCGTCCAATTGTTTTCGTGCTTCTTCAACAGCCCCAAGTTCTTTTTCACCTGGTTTTCCAAAGTTTTTGCCCCAATCGTCCACAACGGTTTTTTTAATTTTTCCAATATCCGTGTTTGCTTTCTTTGCATCTGCCAATGCTTTTTGTGTTGAACCAAGAGAAATTTTTGCTGTCGGCTCTTCCTGCGCTTTTACTATTCCTTCTGTCGAATTGTTCATTGCACTCATCATTGGCGGCAGAACTCCCATCATTAACGGCATTGCTGCCAATGGCAACAGCATATTGTTGTTGCTTTTGTCTTTGCCGTTTTCATAGCCTTCTGTCCAGTCGCAGGCGCTTGCATCAATTGTAACTGTTTCCACTACATTCTTGCTGGACAAGGTTGCAGAATCCTTGCTTCCTATCCCTTTTATTACAAAAGAATATTTGTCAAGCGAAAAAATATTGTCTTCGTCGGGTTCTACCAACAAATCAATTGTCCTGACTGTTTGCCAGCTTTTTCCGGGAACTTTTGCTTCCAATGTTATGCCATACATTCCTGGAATTTCTCCGCTATAAACAGTGATTTCAATTTTTGGCTTGTCAGGAGTCAAAGTGAATTCTGTTTTGCTTAATTGAATGCTGCCTTCTGCGCCTCCCGCGCATTTTCCCGAGTCTTCCCTGCAGAGGGAGATTTCAATTTCTGTTGCCCCGCAATTGCTTGAATCAAGCGAAAACTTCACTTCTTTTGTTCCTGCAGCAATTTTCAATAATTCTTCTGCTTCTTTTGACTGGATGCATTGTTCCAAATTGATTATTTTGATTGTTGAATTGATTTGTTTTGGGGTTGCTCCGACAAATTTTAATCCGCCGGAACTTAGCATTTGCCCGTCTATTTCAACTGCAAACTGCGCGTCTTTTCCCAGGGAACCCTGTTTCGGAGTGAATGTCAAAAATCCTGCAAAAGAAGCTCCTGGCCGTATTCTTCCGAATAATCTGCTCCAGTTCATTGCAAGAGTTTCAGTGTTTGTTTCGCCTGTTTCAGAGTCTGTTAAAGACAATTCCACTGTCCCGTTTTGGGAAGAACTCCAGACAATCCTTGCCATCAGATTTTCAAGCGCAAGAGCCTGGCCGTCTGCTTCGCAGTTGTTCTGCACTTCAAATTCAAGAATTGCTGCGTTTCCCTGCGTGGATGCTTCCCAGTCCCCTTTTGAAATGGAAATGCAGGCTTCTTTCGGAAGCTCGGCAATTGTTATTCCCAATCTCAGCGGAACCTGGAAATCAAATTTGTTTTTGGTTTTTTGTTCAATAAGCGCAATCCAAAAGTTTCCGTCAATCTGCAGGTTTTGCGCCAGTTCTTTTGCGGCTTCCGCCCTTAATCTTACCAAAAACAATTTTTCAAATTCTGTCGTATCAAGGGCTTTTATTTTTTGGCCTTTAAAATTTTCAGAATAATTCATCATTGCGCTTGTGTCAAGGATTTTTGCGATTTTGCCCGTCATTAAAATCGAATCAATTGCAAAATCCGCGCCGGTTTCATTTTTGATTTTTTCGTCAAACAATGCTTCAGTGGCATTTCTCGTGTCAAGTTCTGCATTTAATGCAGGCGGGTCAAAGGAAATTGTTGCAGAGCCAATTTCTTTTTCAACAGGGTCTGCAAAAAAACCTGTTTTTTCAGCTGTGAAAACAAGTTTTGTTCCCGGGGAAGAAGCCGGAAGAATGAATTCTGCAATCCCGCTGGAATTTGTTGTTGCAATGAAAACATTTTTTGTTTTATCAGGATTGCTTTTTGCCAAAGAAACTTTTGCGCCCTCAATCTGGGTTTCTCCGCTGTCTTTTTTGTAGGTAACAGTTGCCTTGATGATTGTTTCTGCGAAAGAAGGGATTGTTTCAGGTTCAATTGCAATTTCCATTTTTTTGTTGGAATTGATTTTGAAGTCTATTGTTTTTTCAAAAACTTTCCGGCCATCTGCAATTATGTATAAATAAATTTTTCCTGGGCCTATTTTCATTGTTTTAAAAAGCAGGTTTCCAGAAACGCTTGTGCCTTTCAGGAATTTTCCAAGGCTTATTTTTTCTATCTGGTCTAATTCTGCATTGAAACTGCTTGTTTTTTTGCTTCCGGCATCTTCAATAATATATGATTTGAACTTTAATTCTCCCTTGCTTTCATCGCCAGTGTAATTTTTTATGCTGATTTCAGAATTTTCAAATGCCTTGTCTGAATTGTTTGTTATTGAAAAATGGCAATTGTAATCGGCCAGAATTATTCCTTCATAAGGCGTATTCAGGTAAAGCTTTTCAATATTGTCATAGCACCATTCTCCCGAATAACAAAATTCTTCTTCGCAATTCGGGGCATCCCCTTCATAAAACCTCAGATTGTCAATTGTTTTTGCATACAACGCCTGTTTTTGCTGCGTATTCTCTGAATTTCCAAGCTCGTCATCAGCAGGCGCCCGTGCATAACCATTTGACGAATCAATTCCCCATGCCCTGTAATGCATTGTCAGCAGTGTGCTTGGCAATGTTGTTTTCTTAACCCTGAACCAAACGCCAAAATAATAAATTCCGCTGTCCGCATTGGCTATTGAAATATTAATCCACTTCGCATCCCCTTCCGAAAGGTTTTTTGAGTCTTCTTCATAGCCCATTGGCGCGCTAAAAGCCAATCCCTTTATTATTGCAGAAGCATTTCCAGCAATGCCTTCCACTACTGCCAAAGGGTCATTGTCAAACAATTTTTCATCGCCAACCCTGAAATGCAATCCAAGCGTGCCAAAAAAACTGTTTTCAGGAACAGTGACTTTGAATACTGCCAAATATTTTTCCCCTGCATTGAACAAAGTTGTTTTTTCGCCGTTCTTTGCAAATATTCCCTCGTTCTCAACCTTTAAGGAACCGCTTATTGCCTTTGGAACCATTGTAACATTAAATTCAAAATCCCTGTCGGGCCATAATTGCTCCGGCAATGTCCGAACTTTTGCATAATCCGGATGTTCAAATACAATATACACTTTATTGTCTGCCTTGATTGTGTAATCAGCGCTTCCTTGCGGCAACGGAATTTTTCCAAGGCTTTTTCCATCAGCACTGAAAATTTCAGCTTCCACTTCAGTTATGGCTTCGCCATCAGAATTTGCCGCGCTTAATTTCAAAACCGCGTTTCCTATTACCAATTCAACAGTAAAATCCGTTATCCCCCTTAGGCTGGGCTCTGCAGCTGAATCCTTGTTGTCTGCAAAAGCAACAGGCTCTCTTGACGCATAAGCATAATATTTTTCCTGCTTCAGCCCGGAAAAAATTGCAATGCCATTATAATCAGTGCTTTTGTAAGGCGTTGCAAGAACCCCGCCATCAAAAGCCCTCAATGCAACCTTTGCGCCTTCAACATTTTTTCCGTCTTCATCCAAAACCTTTACCCTGATTATTCTTGAATTTTCAGGAGTAAGTTTTTCCAGTTTTACTGTTACATCAGAATCAGTTTCTTTCAATTCCACGCGCTCATAAATATATTCGTCCTGTGACACAAAAACAGTGAATGCCTCGCTTTCAATCAGGGGAAAAAAAACAGTGTTTGCATCTTCGCTAGTATTGCCCTCTGCAATTACATTTTCATAAGAATCAATTAACTGGACTTTTGCATTAAGAATTCTTGCACTTGACTGTTTGTCCAAAACAGTGACTTTTATTATGCGCTTAATGTTTTTGCTTACCGCTGCATCAGCTTCTTTTGTCTGGCCTGCTGTAACATTTAATCCCGACAAAAAAGCAAGCCCATATTCATTGGAATAATTGCTTATGCTCGCATTGTATGTTCCAACAGGAATGTCTGCAAAAATTGCTTCCCCATAAGCGCCAGTGTCTTTTTCATCTACTGGCGAGCCATCAGGCTTTGTTATGGTTACAGTGAAACTTGTGCCTGTTACAAGCTCCAAGCCCTGATTTTTAACCATTATTCTCAAACCGCCTTTTGGCAAGTCAATTGTTACAGGCTCAAGCAAGGCTGTTTTCGGCTCAGCATCAATTTTTATTGTTGCCTGCTTGAATTCTGCAGGCCCTGTTACAATTGCAGTCAGAACATCGCATTCCTGCGGCTGCATTACCCGTATTACCCCATCCTTGTCAGAATCAACAGCAGTGTCCGGCACCATTTCAAATCCGTTTGCACAGGACAATTTTATTGCAATCAGTTTTCCCATTATTCTTGCATTGTTTGTGCCTTTGAAAATAATTGTTTTTTCAATGGCTGTTGCGCTTGCCAGCTGCAAAGAAATTTCCTTTGAAACATTGTCACTCACAGTGAATGATTCCGCATGCTCTTCAAATTTTGTGCCCAAAATTGTCTGGGTTGAAATTTCAACAAGCACGCTTGCATTAAGCGGCGCTTCAAAAGAAACCGTTCCATCAGCATCACTTGTTTTTTCCCCTGCAATTTCATTGACAGTGTATTTTACAACAATGCCTTCAAGCGCTGCCCCGGAAGAATCCAAAACCCTCAAATCAATGGTTTTCATTTCAGAAACAGGCAGGCCCTGCAGCAAAAAAAAGCCGGCAACAATTATTGCAATTACCACAACAATAATTCCAATTACTCCTTTTTTGCCGATTTTATCCTCTAAAGAATAATAAGCATCTTTCAGGAATTCCAAAGCCATTCAACCACACTAGCCCATAATATATTTATTAATCAATAAAGCAATAAGCAATTTTTACAAATAAATTACTCTTTTTTTATATATAAACATATCTTGTCAGGCTTGCTTGTTTAAAAAGTTCAGAGTAGGGACTTTTGTTTAAAAAGTAGTGCAAAAGTGTGCCTGTTCTAAGTAGTTTCAATTCACTTGTTTTTCATCAGAAGCCTTAAAAGAAATTTGGCAGGCGATTTTATCACTATGGCAAGGATAAACAGGATAGAGTTAAGGAAAAAAGTTCTTCAAAGAAGAATAGAAATTACTCAAGAAAAAGCAGATATTACAAATCGTTTTGCTGAAACAGAACTTGCCCACCAAGAAATTCTTGAAAATGCACTTACTTCGAGAATGCCAGTTGATTGGCATAGGGTGCAGCCATCGATTAGCTTTTTTCAAGACTATATTCTAGCAGTGGACGTTTTTTTAAAAAATCTTATAAAAACCAGGAGAACACAACAAAAAGCATTTGGGCATGTTCACCCCAGAGTTGACGCGGAAATATCTAGATTTAATCGAGACTCGATTCTGGTAAAGGAAAGGTTAAATAGGCTTTTGAGAAAGCGCGCAAGAGACCTTAATTAGTTTTTACACAAAAACCCAAAAAATGCGCCGAATTTCAGTAATGGCGTGACTTCTTAAACAAGCCCTTGTCAGGCTACGGCTTGTTTTTGCCAGCAATAAAAGCGCTTGTGCAGCCAAAAATTCAGAACCAGATTTGGGTCTTGGAACAACCTTGCAAAAATGAAAATCCAAAAGAATTGAGTTATTTCTTACTTGGGATAATGCCAAATTTTGCTATTAGAATTACTAAGACAAACAATCCTGCCGTAGCCAAATAGAAATGAGTTGTCTCAAGATGTGCAAAATAATATATGGCTGCAATAACTATGATCCATAAAAGCGCTAACAAACCAATTTTTGAACCTTGGGAAACTTCTTGCGGTGTTTGTCCAGCAGTTGGCCTTCTATTTGGATAAAGAAGGTAAAGAAATCCAAGTACTATAAAAGCAGCTCCGACTCCCCCGACAATAAGGTCAGCGCCCGAGGGAGAACCAAATAATCCTGCAAGGAGCATAATCAGGCCCAAAACAAAAAATAGTTTCCAAAACCAATTTTTTTGAACAAGACTCGCATTAAACAAATGCAGTTTTTCTCTAAGTGGTTGGTCATCGGACATATTAAATATGCTTGGAGCTAATGTAGTTTAAAAGACTTGTTTTTTGGTTTTTTGAATCGAATCGATCGACCGCCTTGTAGTGCCCCGAACTGTTTCTTGCAAGAGCAGGGCGTGCATAGACAAAGGCATTACAAATTAGGAAAATTGCTCGCCATTTGCAATGCAAAAATTAGAAACAATTTTTTTTAGAATGGCAATTCCGGCTGAACTTCACTGCCATCTGCATTGTTTGGCATTGGAATATTGCCTTCAGGGCAGTCGCCAGGGCAATTTTGGAATGTTTCCCCAGAATCACAGGTTTCATTGCCACAAACAGAAGAGTTTTGCTGTGTGCAGCCGCTGAACAAAACCGCAAATACTATTAAAGCCACTAGCATTGCAATTACAATTTTTTTATTTTTCATGTCAATCAAGCAATATGTTTTTTGTTTTATTTAATTTTATGGTGTTGGCGGCATTGGCGGTGTTTCTGAAACAGCAACCCAGCTGCATGTTGTTTCCGAGAATACTGCCATTGCTTCTCCCAGGTTGTTTTCCAAGATTTTTTTGTCCAATGCTTTTTCCCATTTCTGCGATGCAGAATTGAAGGCAAATGCGCTTGTGAACCTGCAGTTCCCGGCTTCATTAATTGTTTTTCCAACCATGCCCTGGATTATTCCAATAAAATTCCAGCCCGTTCCAATTGTTTCAAGGTCTTCAAATGTTGCTGCCTTTCCAATATTCCCTTTTGCAGTGCAGGTTTTTCCTGCATTGTAAATCCAATAAGCTTTTCCTATTTTTGGGCTTGAAACAATTTCAAATTTGTTCAGTGCCTTATTGTACTCAAAAATCTTGAAATTGCCTGAATCGCAGTCGCTGTTTCCCGAGTTCATTTCCCCTGGCAGTGAAAACAGGTTCCAGCCATTGCTAATCTGAATCACAATTTGTTTGTCCAACCCTTTTTCTTTTACAACAAACACTGCTGCATTGGAATTCACTTCAAGGACAGTTATTGTGTAATCGTTTTTTTCAATGCTCTGGCCTGCCTGCAGAGAATAAACCTCAAAAGGCATTGGCGGCATTGTTCCGGTTGTTATGCTTGTTTCCGCAGTTGTTTCTTCAAGCAGGATAACATTCTTCTTTTCTTTTGCCGCAGTGTTAGCCGTTGTTTCTTCTGCATTGCCTGTTTTTTTAGTTATGGCTTTTTCAATTGCAGTGGAAGAAACTTTTTTTCCAGCATATTCTTTTGAATACAAATAATTGCTCACGCTGAATTTTACTGTTTCTTCGCTTAAACCCAAAACCTCTATTCTAATGTTGGCTTCCAAAACATTTGCACTCATGTTTTCTGCCAGTTTGAATGGGTCATTCAAATGCACGTTTATTTCATTTGGATTTTGTTCTTGGCTTACCACAAACACTGCGGTTTCAGGCGACAATTTTGAGAGGCTTATTTTATAGCCGTACAATTCAATTGTTTCTCCCTGCGAAATTTTTATTTCCCTTTCAATGCTTGCTTTTTCATTTTCCAAGCCGTATTTTTCTCTCCAAACAGTGATTTTTGCAAATTGCGCTCCAATGCATTTTTCGCTTGCAGGAGAATCTGATTCAAGGCATTTTGCAAAAACAATATTGTTCAAGCGCAAAAACAGGCTTGCATCAACAACAAGGGCAGTTTGTTTGGGCTGCAAAGAAAATTTCTGCCCAAGCCAGGCTTTGACATAATTTTCTTCAGTGTCATTTTTCACAATCAAGACAATCCTGTCAGAATCAATTTGCAAAGCATGAATCCTATAGCCAAAAATTGTTCTTGATTCCCCCTGCCTCAGCCAGATTTCTGTTGCATTGCTATGGCATGAAGATTGGCAGTTGCCCAATTCTTTCTCTTCTTTTGTGCAATTAATCACGGCCGGGCAAATGCTGGGCATTGATATGAGCAGCCTTGCAGCTTGCCTTGAATCAATTTTAATTGGCGCATTAACCTCTTCCACTTTTCCGGAACTTGAAACTGATTGGATAATTGTTGTGCCTGTGTTTAAAGCGCGTGCAGTGCTTGCTGTTGCAGTAATGTTTCCAGTGCTTGAAACCCCGCCTGCGCTTGATGCAGTTGGCTGGATTGGCATTGCAATGCCAAGCAATTTTATTATCATTCCAGTTTCTTTTACTTGCGCTGTTTGCTCCAAAAGCAATTCGAATTTTTCATTCAAACCAACAAGTTTTGTCTGCTCCCCAGCCTGTTTTGAAACAGTAAAATTTGCTGCTGTGTTTTCTTTTGCAGAATTGAATTTTACTGTAAAATTCCCGATTTGCTCTTCTTTTCCAAGGCTAATTTTCACTTTGTATGGCGGCAAGTTTGTTTTTAAGTAAGCAATTGTGTTTGGAGTGCAATTATTTGGTTCGCAAATAAAATCAGAATTCGAAGAAGAATCCAAATCAACAAGGGTTAATTCCAATCCTTGTTCTTTCAGAACAGCTGTTTGGCTTGTATTCAGCCAGAATGGAGTGTCAAGCTCTGCATAAACATTTGTTTCAGAGCCTTTTTGCACCAGCAATGTTGCAATCCATTTGTCTTTGTAATATAAATTTCCAAGAGTGATTTTGTATTCGCCAACAGTAGTGCTTTGCCCTTCGGAAAGCCTGATTTCATATTGCCCTGAATTTGCAGTGCTGATTGAAAACTGCGCATAGCTTCCCCCACAGGGAACACTTGGTTTTGTTCCCGCGTTTTCACTTTTTTCATTTGCCTGGCACAAAAGGGATATTACTGAATTGAATTTTATTTTCATTATTGTTTCCTTGTTTTCCTGCACATTTGCCTGCTGTCCCTCTGCAAAAGAAAAATTTTCGTTCAAATTAGCAAAAACAATTTCTTCAAAGCCTTCTTCTGTTACCAAAAATCTTGTGCTCTGGGAAACATTGTTCGGCTTTCTGTTCTGGTTGTTTGCATAAACATCCACTATGTAAGTGCCTGTGCTGCCAGGCAAATTTGTTTTTCCTTCATAATATCCAGTTGCAGGATTAAAAATTAATGTTGTTTCAAACAATGCTGACACTTCAATGTTTACACTGGTGGCAATTTGCGTAACTTGCCCATCTTGTTGTTTGTCTTGTACATTGGTGCTTGTATATGTTAATCCTATAATTTTTGCCCTTGCTGTTGTGCCTTCTTCGGGCAGGCTTGGGCTTCCGTCAGAATCCAAAACCTTTGCAAAAATTTGCATTTGTTTGTCTTCATTCAAGACATATTTTTCCTTGTCAGTCCAGACAGAGCTAATGTAAATGCTTGATTCGCAGGGGCATTTTCCTTTGCAATTTATTTTTACTCCTGCTGTTTCTGCATAGCATGTGTTAGAATAAGTTTTTCCATCAGTGCCGCAAACAGGCATATATTCTTTTGTGCAGCCGTTTTTGCAGTCAGATGGGCAGTTGCAATAATCTTCGCCAAGCCCGCATTCTCCATTGCCGCATTTTGCGCAAACAAAGCTGCCAATCAAGGGCTGGCAGTTTCCATAAGAATCTTTTTGATGCGGCGTTAATGATTCCAATCCTGAACAGCAGTTATTCCCCGGAATAACTGCGCCGTTCTGCCCTTCTTCAATGCAATTTTGTTGGCAAGGGCAAGCAGTATTGCAGGCAATTTCAACTCCTTCTGCATTTGCATAGCAATTGTTGCCGTATGTTGCGCCATTAGTTCCGCAAACAGGCGCATAAATGTCTGGACAAACAACACTTGAATCATTTTCTGCATTTGCGCTCATGGCAAAAAAGAAAACAATTGCAATTGCCAAAAAAGGCAGCAGTGTCCAAAACTTTTTTTCTCTGTTCATAAAACCAAAATATAAATAATTTTTGTTGCTTTTATTCTTTTCGCTTTGCATAACACCACTTTTTAAAATTTGATTATACTAATAACGCACTGACCTATTAAAGGCAGTATTCTTTTTGTTAGGCAAAAAACTGAAAGCCAATTCAACAATATTTGATTTATATATTCTTGTTATTACAATTTTTTTATGGCAAAAAAAATCAGGGCAGTTGGCTTGCTTTCAGGGGGGCTTGATTCAACTCTGGCTGCAAAGCTTGTTACGGAACAGGGCATAGAAGTAATTGCCCTGAATTTTACAAGCCCTTTTTGTTTATGCAACCAAAAAGGAAAATGCTATTCTGCTGAAGCCGCGAAGCAGCTTGGGCTTCAGTTTAAGAGTATTCCGAAAGGAAAAGAGTATTTGAAAATAATCCGGCATCCCCCGCACGGATATGGCTCTGCCATGAACCCCTGCATTGACTGCAGGATTTTTATTTTGAAAAAAGCAAAAAAATTTGCCAAAAGCATTGGCGCAAAATTTATTTTTACAGGAGAAGTTCTTGGCGAAAGGCCAATGAGCCAGCGCATTGGCGCAATGAAAATAATTGAAAAAGAAGCCGGCCTTGAAGGAAAGCTTTTGCGCCCTCTTTCCGCAAGGCTTTTGCCTCCTACTGAGGCGGAAAAAAAATTTTGGATAAACAGGGAAAAACTCTTGGCTATAAGCGGGCGCCGGAGAAAGCCCCAGTTTGAACTGGCAAAAAAATTTGGCATTAATGATTATCCCTGCCCTTCAGGGGGGTGCCTTTTAACCTACAAAGAATTTGCAGCAAAGGTTCGCGATTTATTTAGGCACAAAAGAAAAGTCGCACTTATTGACATTGAATTGTTAAAAATTGGGAGGCACTTTCGGTTTGGGCAAAACAAGATAATTGCAGGGCGCAATGAACAGGAAAACAAGCAATTGGCTTTATTGAAGCAAAAAAGCGATTTTGTTTTTGAAGTTCCAAATATTGGAAGCCCGATTGTGATAATGCAGGGGCCAAAAGCGAAAAACGCAATCGTGTTTGCTGCGCAAGTGGCTTTGCATTATTCTGATTGCAAGGCCGCAGAGGCAGTGGTTGAATTAAAAAAAGAAAAATCAAAAAATGCAAAAAAGTTATTGGTAAAAAAAATTTCTGCAGAAGAAATTGAAAAAATGAGGATTAACTGGTTTTAATTTTTGGCCTGTATCTTTTCATTAAAAGCGAATTTGTTACAACGCTTACAGAACTGAATGCCATTGCAGTGCCTGCAATTACAGGGCTTAACAGCCAGCCTGTGAAGGGGAAAAGCACGCCTGCTGCAACTGGAATGCCTATTAGATTATATGCAAATGCCCAGAAAAAATTCTGCCTTATTTTTTTCATTGTGTATGAACTCAAATCAATTGCGGCTACAACATCGCGCAAATCATTTTTCACAAGCACAATGTCTGCTGATTCAATTGCAATGTCTGTCCCAGAGCCGATTGCAATCCCAATGTCCGCCTGTGCCAGAGCAGGAGCATCGTTAATTCCGTCGCCCACCATTGCGACTTTTTTTCCCAGCTTTTGCAGCTTTTTGATTTCGTTTTTTTTCTGCGCTGGCAAAATCTCTGCAAGCACTTTTTCAATTCCAGCTTGTTTTGCAATTGCCTCTGCTGTTCTTTTGTTGTCCCCAGTCAGCAGTACAATTTCTTTGCCCATTCTGTGCAATGCTTCAACAGCTTCTCTTGAATGTTCTTTGATTGTGTCTGCAACAGCAATAATTCCGGCAATTTTTCCATTCACTGCAATAATCATTGCCGTTTTCCCAAGATTTTCAAAACCCATAATTTGTTTTTCCAGCAGGCCCAAGTTCACTTTATTTTCAGCCATTAATTTTTTGTTTCCAAGCAAAATTTTTTTTCCTTCAAATTCCGCTTCAACTCCCTTTCCTGAAAAAGAAGCAAATTTTTTTGGTTCAATCACTTTTATTTTTTCAGATTTTGCTTTCTGCAAAACCGCTTCTCCTAGAGGATGCTCTGAATTTTTTTCCGCGGCTGCCGCAAAACCCAAGATGCTTTTTTTTCCGAAGCCGTTTGCGGCAATTACGTCTGTTACTTCCGGCTTGCCTTTTGTGATTGTTCCTGTTTTGTCAAAAACAATTGTGTCAATTTCATCTGCTTTTTGCAGAGCAGAGGCATTCTTAATCAGTATTCCAAGCTCTGCTCCCTTTCCAGTGCCGACCATTACTGCTGTTGGTGTTGCAAGGCCCAGTGCGCATGGGCACGCAATCACAAGCACTGAAATAAAAATAGTAAGCCCGAACAAAAAGCCCTGCCCAATCAAAATCCATGCAATTGCCGAAATTATTGCAGTTGCCATTACGCTTGGAACAAAAACAGAGGCGATTTTGTCTGCAAGAGCCTGAATCGGCGCCTTGCTTGCCTGTGCATCTTCCACAAGCGAAATTATTTGTGCCAAAAAAGTTTCTGAACCAATTTTTTCCGCGCAAAACTTGAAGGAGCCGGTTTTGTTAATTGTTGCTCCAATTACTTTGTCGCCAAGATTTTTTTCGACCGGGATGCTTTCGCCAGAAACCATGCTTTCATCAATGCTTGAATGGCCTGAAATCACTGTTCCATCAACAGGAATTTTTTGGCCAGGCTTTACAATTATTATGTCCCCTATTTTTACTTCTTCAATTGGCACAATTATTTCTTTTCCATTTCTTTGGACAAGGGCTGTTTTTGCCTGCAACCATATTAACTTTTTTATTGCTTCTGAGGCCCTGCCTTTTGCCTTTGCCTCAAAAAATTTTCCCAAAAAAATAAATGCAATCAAAAGCGCTGCTGTTTCGTAATACAAATTTTCGCTTGGCAGAATTTGAATGCCTGCCCAGAATCCAATGCTCGCAATCAGGCTGTAAACATATGCGCCCCCTACGCCAATTGCAACAAGAGAAAACATGTTTGGGTTTTTGTTCAGAATAGCCCTAAAACCGCCAACAAAAAATTCCCTTCCAATGATTAGCACAATTGTTGCCAGGGCAAATTGGATTGCTGCCATGTTTTGCATTAAAATTTCCGGCAATGCAATTCCACCCAGTTCTGCGAACATGAAAAAAACCAGGGGCGTGCTTAATGCAAAAGAGGCAGAAAATTTTGTTTTGTATCCTTTGATTTCTTTTTCCCTTGCCTCTTTTTCAATATCTTTTGATTTTTGCCCAAAAATTACTTCATAGCCGGCTTTTTCAACTGCCTTTGCAATTTCTTTTTCATCAAGCTTTGCATTGTCAAAATCCACTCTTGCTTTTCCTAAAACAAAATTCACGCTTGCATTTTTCACGCCTGGCAATTTTTTGAGAGCCTTTTCTAGGGTAAGAGCGCAGTTTGCGCAGTGCATTTTTCCAATTGCAAAATACTTTTTTTCCATAATTTTCAGCTTTTTATTTTGCTCCGCATCCGCGCATGTTTCTTCAGGGCCTCCGCAGCATCTGCCCAGCCTGTTTCGCGCTGCGGCTTCCTGAATTATTTATGGGGGACTTGCTGCAGCAAGGGTGCAAGATTTGCGTTCCCCCCTGCTTTTGATTCTGAAATGACTTTTGCAGGATACTGCTTGAAAACATCCAGTGCAAACATCTGTTCTTTTGTTGTTTTGCTTGAATCAAATGCCACATCAAAATTGTTTGGAAAATTGAATTTAACTGCCTGCACTCCTTGTATTTTTTTGAGTTCGCCTGAAATTAATGGCGCATGCCCGGAACAGGGAATTTCCACCTGCAAAGTAATTGTACTAATTGAATTATTTTCCGGCAGTATTGCAAGGCCGCTTGGGCTTGCCGAAACAATTGTTCCAAAATTTGCAGCCATTGGAAAAATAAGCAAAAAGAACAGCAGGTTTATTCCGATTGTTGAGCCAAACATTGCACTAATGTATTTCTTTTTGCGCAGAACCCCTTTCATTGACAGGATGTTGTTTTGCTTCAAATAAATTGCTGTTGAAACTGTTGCAAACATTAATGAAATGCCAATCAGGATATAGAAAAACCAGGGATTCATTAAAAGCGGCTTGAAAAATTCAACTGCAACAGTAACCCCCAAAATTGACGCAGCAACAAAGCCAATGCAGCCAATGTGGGGGACAAGGCCATACAAAAGCCCCTGTTTTAGGGAACTTTTTTCCTTTGAATTATTGCAGCAGTCTCTGCTGCTTTCAGAAATTTTTTCACTCATTAAAATCACCTGACTAAACAGCAGCTGAAACCATTGATATGGTTTGCTGAAACCGTCCTTTTCTTTCTTTTAAAAAAAGAAAAGTATGGGGTGTCCAAAAGAAAGAGCCCAAGATTTTTGGTAAACAGAAAGGCATTTGCCAAAAGAAAAGTGTGGTTGCCCAAAAAGAAAGAAAAATTGTTTTGGCTTATTTTTTTATAATTAGCGCTTCCTGAATGTTTTTTGCCAGTTTTACAATGTTTGTTTTTCCATGGCCTTCAATTTCAATTACTTTCCTGTCTGAAAGCCTTTGGAGAATCCGGTGGCTTTTTAATTTTCCAATCCCTTCAATGCGGGAAATTTCAGACTGAAAAACCTTTCCATTATTTTCAAGGATTTTTTGGACAACTGTTTTTTCATCCCTGTTCAAAAATTGTACAAGTGTTTCAGTTACTTTTTGGATTTCTTTCTGCTTGTTGTCAAGCTTTGAAGCCATGAAAAAGAAAATCACTGCGCCGATTACTATCCCGGCTAGGATAAAAACAGGCACAAGTTCTATTATCAAATTCAATCTTTGCTCGTGCTGGCAGACCCCGTCCACAGTGCAGGTTTGCGGGTTTGCCGCAATAAGCAATGGAGGCAAATAAGCAATAATCGCTATTACACAGACTAACGCAATTAGCCCCGCAATTGTTTTCTTGTTTGAAAAATCAATTTTTAATTCCATAAAACTCAGTTATTTCCGGCAAATACTTTACAATGGCAGTTTTAGCCATCAAATCGCCTTACTTATTCTTTGAGCAATTGTTCAATCATTGCCCGGAATTCTGCTTTTTCCTTTTCAAGGTCTTGCTGCGATTCAAACCCGTTTCCAATCCGATAATATTTTCCGCCAAAAACAAACAAGGGAATATTGTTTCCAGGGCTGAATTTGCTGAAAATTGCAAGTTCCGAAGCAGGCACTTCTTTTTCCATGTCAGGAGTCAAAGAATTGTCCCCAGTATCTATTTCCCAGTGGTAAGCAACAATCTTTCCCTGCGCAACATATTCCTTCATGGTTGAATCAAAAGTTTCCTTTATCCAGATGCAATGCGGACACCAGGTAGTGGAAAAAAGCCTTACAACAGGCTTTCCGTCAATTTTTTCAACAGCTGTTCCTTCAACATAAGAAAAAGTCCCAAATTTTTTAATATCGCCATTGCCTGGCCCTAAAACAAAAAACCCTGTTGCAATTCCCATAAACGCTATCAATACAACAGCAACAACAGCAATTCCAATTACAATCCCGATTTTTTTTGTTTCCATTCAATCAACCCCTTTATTTTGCAAAGCATTTGCTGCAGTTCCTTGAAACATGCTTTTCCGCAAGCTTCATCATTGGCAGCACAGTTTCCCTGTTCAAATAATAACGCCTCTGCCTGCCATCCTGTTCAACTCCCACAATTTTGCAGGAATTCATTGAAAGCAAGGCATGTGAAACATTGCTTCTTTCAGCATCAACCGCGTTCGAAATTTCTGTAACACCCATTGGCCTTGCCATCAACTCTTCCAAAATCTGGACTTTTAGCTTATTGGCAAACATGCCGAAAAAAAGCTGTTTCTCGCACTTTTCCATATGTGAATTATAATTCACGCTATTTTTAAACCTATGTTATTGGAAAGGCAGTCTTGGCCTTTTTTGTTTATTTTGATGGGTCTTTGTAGGAAATTGATATTCCTATTTGTGAAGGCCTAAGTAGAATCGAGTTTGCGGATGAGCCTTGCGTTCCGGATACGAACACTCCCTGGCCTATTGGAATTGCAAGCTGTGTTATAACTAGAACATCGCCGTTTTGCAGGAACTGGTCGAATGCACTTTTTTTCCTTAACAATTCGATAATTCTGTCTGGCAGATTATTTCCGACTGTAAATTCTTGTACTTTGAAATCAATATTTGCTTTGGGCTTTACACTATAAATGGTTGAAACATTTTTTTGATAGAATGGCACTGACACGCGTGTTCCGCTTTCTGCCTTTCCATTGTAATACCCAAACAAGACACTTAGCGCTGATTCACTGGCTCTGTTTTGGGCGTTGATTTCAATTATAGAATCTTTTCGCTGGCTTTTTTCTCCTGCCAAAAAAGGCCGTGCAAATTGGGACAATGCGATTGTTGACCCCAAAAACTGTTCATAACAATCAACCACTGCTATTCTATATTCTTGATTGCTGGTCTTGTGCTGGACAAAAAAATCACCACTTAAATAAACAAGTTCAAACGCATTTAGCGTTCCAAGCCCTGCTTTTTTGATTAAACTTGAAGTTTTTTTCCAAATGTGCAAAGCAAAAAACCCGCATTCTTGGCCGTCGAATGGAGCATAGTACACAGGTTTTGTTACAATGCCTTCAAAAAAAACAGCGTGCTCATTTGGCGGGGGTAACGAATCCATTTCTTTCAATTTCAAAAGCAAATGTTTCCGTCGGTTTTGGTAGTAGTAGCCCCAAACAATAACGCCTATGATTATCAGAACTATTATTGCTGCAAAAATTTGTGCAAGAACCATAGAAACACTAATGTGCAAAATTTTTAAGAAACTATTCTGGATTTTGTTATTTTGCTCAATTAATTGTCATATGATTTTACAAGCACTGCTTTGTGAAATCTATGTTACCACATTGAATAGTATGTAGCCTTTGTTTGTGGAAGTTTCGACTGCTATTGTTGTTATTGTGACTTGGTCTGCTAGGATGTAGTTTCCGTTGCTTAGGAATGTTTGGTCTAGTCTTGTTCCTGCAGAGACTGTTTCAGAATCAATTAGTGTTGTTCCGGAGTATAGTTCGAGTCTTGCAGAATAGGTTGTGCCTGTAGCGCTTATGCTCATGATTTTTATTTTTAGGGTTTGTCCTGTGTAAGTGCCTTTGCCTGTTAGGTTTGTTAGTTCGTTTCCTTCAAAGTAGGCATTTGAGGGTGCGGTGTTGCTTGATTCGCAAGTTCCAATACAACAGGATTGAGCATCAAAACTATTAGTGCCAATTCCATTGCAAGTTTGATTACTTGAACAAACAATGCCATTTTTTTCAGCACAGGTTTTCAAAACACAATTGCCACTAACACATTTTTGGTCATCAGAACAATTAACATTACCGCAACTATTAATCTTTTCACAAACAGACAAGCAACATTTCGTGCTATCGGAAGCACTAACATAGTTTGTAGAGCATTGCTCATCAATAGCACAAATTCTTCCACTCAACTCTCCACAAGAATTATTCTTGCAGTCACTATCATTTTCACTATTGCAATTGCTTGGGCAATAATTGTCACTATTTGTGCAACTAATGATTGGAGTGTGAACACATAGTTTTGAACTTTCTTTACATTCGTCTTTTGTGGAATTATCGTTGTCATTACATTCGGTATTAGTTTGGCATTGGTCGCTTATTTCGTAAATGCTTCCAGTGCATTTTTCTTTTGGCAAATCGTCTGATGAGAACGAGCCGCTGCCAGTTTCTACGAATGATTTAATGTTGCCAATGTAATCATAAAATTCTTGTTTTTCAAGCTTGCAAGTCATATCTTTGCCTTCAAAAATTTTTGCTAGTTGTTTTGCCTCGGTTATTTGCTCTTCAGTCATATTTTGCAAAAGTTCTGGTGGAAACTCAATTTCGTTCTTTATATATTTTTGATACAAAATACACTTTGTGCCTTCAATGCCTTTGCTTTCTATATCCATGGTAGTTGTTTGTGTAACCCCAAACAAATTTACGCTAAAAGTGCTTGTCACACTTGCTTGCTTACAATTGTCCAAAGCAGCGTTTGCAAAACAGGAAATGTCAGTTCCACAATTTTTTTTGCCTTCTGGCACTGGAGAAGAAAGTTGATTTTGAGTGCATCCTGCAAGCAAAACAACAACAGCAACTAAACCGATTATTAACAAAAATTTTGTTTTCATATCATTTACCCTATTGTGACTTCTGAATAAAAACCTTTGCAAAAAATCTGGGAATATAAACTATCGCCAAAAATACTTAATCAGCGCACTCAAGCTTAAATATTTTGCAATTAATAAGTATACTGTAGTAAGTGCATGGGGCGTAGAAAAATGGTTTTTGGAATTGGCGAAGGAAAAATTGAAGTCAAATTAAACAAACTCATTTTTTTGCCCGGCGAAACAATTACTGGAACAGTCTGGCTAAAAGTAAACAATCCAAAAAAAGCAAAACGAGTTTATGTGGAGTTTTTTGGCGAGCGGCTTGAAACGCGGCAATCCGGGGCAAGAACAAATCGAGTACCAATGCGCGTCTACACATTCTCAATTGATTTGGATGGAGAAAAAGAATATGCCGGAGAAAAACAGTATTCTTTTGAGATTAAAATTCCGGAAAACTTTGCAAACCAAAAAATTGACCCATTAACTCGCGGCATACTTCAAGCAATTCCTTTCGTTGGCCGATTGGCTTCCAATACCCAATGGTACATAAAAGCTGCTTTGGACCTTTCATTCGGAATAGACATTAGTAAACGCATCCAAATCAACATCGGATAGCGAAAACAAAATCGCGTTTAATCAACTTTATTTCAGGCCTGTTTTTTGTGCTTTTTTTGCCAGCACTATTCTTGCGTCAACAGCAATTAGTTTTCCGTTTGAAACCAGCAGGGGATTTATGTCTGCTTCTTCAACTGTTTCTTTGAAATCGTTTGCAAAATGCGAAAAGCTTTCCAGGATTCCCGCCAGCTCTGTCAGGTCTGCCTTGAATTTGTTCCTGTATCCTTTTAATAATTTGTAAACTTTTGTCCTCTGCACTATTTCACAGGGCGCATTTTTTGTCAGGGGAATTAATTCCAGGCTTTTGTCCTGGAATATTTCTGTTGCTGTTCCTCCAAGGCCGAACAATAATACTTTTCCGAATGTGGGGTCTGTTTTTGCGCCAATAATCAGTTCAATTCCTGATGATTCAACCATTTTTTGCACGCTTATCCCTGCAATTTTTGCGTGGGAATTGAATTTTTTTGCGTTTGCAGTGATTTGTGAAAAAGCTTTTTCGACTTCTTTTTCATTGGAAAGGTTCAAGCAAATTCCTTTTGCATCTGTTTTGTGGGTTATTTCGTTTGAAACAATTTTCATTGCAACTGGAAACCCGATTTGCTTTGCTTTGAGAACAGCTTCTTCCAAGGTTTTTGCAAAAAGGGTTTCATTAACCGGGATTCCGTATGCCTTGAGGATTTCTTTTGATTCTATTTCATTAAGCACAAGCCTTTTTTGTTTCAAAATTTTTTTTATTTCCAAAGCAATTTTTTCTTTGTCTGGCCTGTGCATTGCAGGAAGCTCGCAATGCAATTCATAAGTGTTCTTTATGTTTTCCCTGTACTGGTTCATGTAACTGAATACTCTTGCTGCTTCTTCCGGAGTTTCAAAATTTGGAATGCTGTTTTTCTGCAAAATTTCCCTGCCTTGTTCCACAAAATTTTCCCCTATCCAGCTTGCAAGAATTGTTTTTCCACAATTCTTTGCTTTTTTAGCTATTTGCAGTGCAACCCCGGATGGATTTGAAATTGCCTGGGGCGTAAGAATGACAATTATGCAATCAGCATTTTTCTCCTTAAGCGCAATTTCAAATGCTTTTGCATATCTTTCAGGGCTTGCATCTCCAAGAAGGTCTATTGGATTATTGTGGCTCCAGTTTTTTGGAAGAACCCTGTTGAGTTTTCTCATTGTTTCCCTTGAAAGCACTGCAAGCCTGCACCCGTTTTTTATTATTGCATCTGTTGCCATTACTCCCGGGCCGCCTGCATTTGTTATGACCAAAATTTTGTTTCCTTTTGGAACCAGTTGTTTTGAGAATGCCTCTGAACAGGCAAGCAAATCCTGTATTTCTTCCACTCTTACAATGCCTGCTCTCCTGAATGCCGCGTCAAAAACAGCATCATTGCCGGCCATTGCGCCCGTATGGGAAACAGCTGCTTTTGCACTTTCTTCAAACCGCCCGGATTTTGCAACAATAATCGGCTTTTTTTTTGCAAAATTTTTTGCTGCATTCAAAAATTTTTCAGAATCTTTCATGCTTTCCATGTACAAAACAAGGCTTTCTATTTCAGGGTCTTTTTCAAGAAATTCAATTATGTCTTCAAAGCCAATGTCCAGCATTCCGCCGATTGAAATGAAATACTTGAAGCCGACATTTTCTTTTTGCGCCCAATCCAGAATTCCGGAACAAAGCGCTCCAGACTGGCTTATTAGCGCGAGTTTTCCGGGCAAGGCATTCCGTATTGCAAAGCTCGCATTGATTTTTTTGTCAGGCCGAATATAACCCAGGCAATTCGGCCCAAGCAGCCTTATGCCAGTGCCTGCAATTGCTTCTTTCAAGTCTTTTTCAAGCTTAATCCCTTTTTTCCCTATTTCTGAAAAACCAGAGCTGATTACAATTATTGATTTCACTCCTGCCCTGACGCACTGCCTTGCTATTCTTGGAACAATAAAAGAAGGGAGTGCAATTATTGCCAAGTCAATTTTTTCAGGAACCAGCCCAATGCTTTTGTAACAATGGATTCCAAAAACATTTTTTCTTTTTGGATTCACCGGATAAATGCTTCCGGCATAACCGCTTCCAACAAGATTTTTCATTAATGCCTGGCCCACACTGTCCTGATGGTCGCTTGCGCCAATTATTGCAATTGACTTTGGGTCAAACATTTTTTCCAAAGAATCCAAAAAAGCCACTTAACAAATAAGGCAATCCCAATATTTAATCCTTTTTTTTATGTTTAAACCGATTTTTGAATAGATTTAAATAGAGATTGAAGGGGTATTTTTTTTAAGCAGTGCGAAAAAATCGGTCTTTTTTTATAGGGGTGATTTGATGGCTGAAAACTTTTTGACTCTTAAGATTAGCAACAATTCTGAAATAATGAATTCAATCGAAAAATTTGCCGAGGACAACCAAGTTGCTTACGGCATTTTTCAGGAAGGCAGGGGCAAAATAAAAGAAATTAACCTGATTTCACATGGTTTGCATGGAAGCATTATTGGCACAAAATCCGAAGGCCTTTTTGAAGTAAACACTATCAGCGGCCAGATTCAAAGAATCGCCGGCAACAAATTCAAAATTGATTTGAGAATGACAATCAGCAGTTCCGGCTTTACAGGCAAAGAAGGCCAGTTAATAGACGGAAAGGCAGCTGCAGGCGGCCTTGACTTAATAATCCAAAAAAAAGACATAAACAAAATAATTGAAGCATAAAGAAAATTCTTTTTTGCGGGATTGCAGCCATAAACAGCCGTTTTCCATGGTCTGAACACAATTTTTGCGGTTTCTGACTCAAAAGTTTGAAATTAGCTTAAGCAAGGTTTGCTTGGATAAGGGCCATACCAATTTACTTCAAACCCCGGCATGTCTGCAATCCAAAAAACATTTTCTGTTTTAGAGTAGTAAGCAACTCTCCAGGGTTCATCCATCATGTTTGGATCATCAGGGTCAATAACTATTTGTTCCAATTCAGAATTATTATCAGGAGAGTTCATATTGCCCCAAGTCCCATGTGGCTTTTTTGCGTCATCTGATATTTTATGAGATTCATCCAAAGCATAGTTAGTGCAATCTGGTTGATTGTACGCACAGCCAGCAAACACCAAAGCAAACAATAATAATGCAACTGACAATAAAGCCATTCTTTTTGAAAACATACAAACATAATAATTAAACTGCATTTAAATATTTTGTTTTTGCTGAGGTAAAAAGCCTAGCTCAACGCTATTGGCGTTTGTGATTGGCATTGTTTTTTATATTGTTTTGCGCATTATTATTTTTAGTGTTGTTATGGCGGCTGTTACAATGGAACTGATTTATAAAGAATTGAAGGATTTGAAAAACGAAGTGGAAACTGTTAAGTATGCGCTTATTCCCGAGGAAAAAGTTTCGGCAAAAGAATTAGCTCAAATAAGGAAAATAAAAAAAGAAATGGAAGCGGGCAAAGAAAAATCATTCAAACAAATTTTTTGCTGAATAAAAGGCGGTTCCCTTGTTTGAAATAAAATTCAGCAACAATGCCGAAAAGTTCTTGAAAAAATGCGATGAAAAAATAAAGGCACGCTTAAACGAACTTTTCTTAAAACTGGGGCAAAATCCAGTGCCAGCAAAAGAATATGATTTAAGAAAAATCGCTGGAGAAGCCAACACATACAGAATAAGGCTATCAAGATATCGAACAACTTACTGTATATATTGGGAGCAAAAAATAATCAGAATATTAAAAATAGAAAGAAGAAAAGAAAGCACCTACAAAAAATTTTGATTTTTGGGTGCATTTTTCTTTCGTGCATTTTGATAAATAAACACTCATTTTCCATTGGGCTCGAACCCAAATTTTTTGTTTGGAATTCCAAAGTTTTTTATTAGAATCGATGCAGATAATTATTAGTGATTTAAAATGACCAAAAAGGATTTTACTGTCATTATTGAACGCGATGAAGAAGGCTGGCTTGTAGCGGATGTTCCAGAACTGCAAGGCTGCCACACTCAAGCAAAAACAATGGATGAACTAATCAAAAGAACAAAAGAAGTCATTCAGCTCTGCTTGGAAGAACAAAAAGAAGAAGAGCAAAAACCAGAATTTGTTGGAGTCCAAATTGTTAAGGTGTAATTCTTGCCAAAGCAAGTGACTCCAAGAGAAATGATTAAAGCATTGGCAAAACTTGGCTTTACACAAACAAGAATCACAGGAAGCCACCATAGATTTGCACACCCAGACGGAAGAAAAACATCAGTGCCAATACACAGCAACGAACCAATCGGAACAGGCCTGTTACTCAAAATCATAAAACAAGACTTGAAAATGAACAAAGAAGAATTCTACAAAATGCTCGAATAAAGCTTTTATTGCCAAACAGGATATTTGAAAGGCCGTATAAAAAAAAACCAGCGGAATAACGCGCATTTCTGGCAAAAAAAAGCCAATTTATTCAAAAAATAACGTAAGATCCCCAGTTTTATTTTTTATTAAATTGAACCAGTTGGGCGCATTTTTCTTGTTTGCATTTTTATAAATAAACATTTATTTTCCATTGGGCCTGCGCCTAAGATTTGGATGATTTCCATGTTTTTTGCATCCCTTTTTTTTTCCATTAAAATAGCTTTATTCCAAAAAATTGCAGCGCCATTATTATGCTCAGGGCGCTTAATGCAATTATTGCAATTCCCGCTGCAATATTGAATCCAATGCCATTGCTGTATTGCCCCATTATTTTTTTGTTGTTTATCAAAACAAGCATTAAGACCATTATTATCGGAAGCATTAATCCGTTGATTACCTGTGACAAATACATTATTGGCAGCAAGGGAATATTTGGCCAGAGAATTATTGCTGCCCCTACAACGATAAGAAAAGTGATTAGGCCGTAAAATTGCGGTGCTTCCCTTATTTTTTTGTTTACCCCAGAATTCCATCCGAAACCCTCGCAAACAAAGAAAGCAGTTGCAAGCGGCAGTATTGCAGCTGCAAAAAGAGAAGCTACGAACAAGCCTATTGCAAACAAAGCCGAAGCATAAACCCCTGCAAGCGGCTTTAATGCAAGTGCAGCATCTTCTGCGGAATTAACTGCTATTCCATTCGCAAAAAGAGTGGCGGCTGTTGCAACAATTATAAAAAACATTATTATTACAGTAATTGCACTGCCAAGCAGAACATCTATTTTTGAATAAGCATACTGCTCTTTTTTCAATCCTTTTTCGACAACTGCGGATTGCAGGTAAAACTGCATCCACGGCGCAATTGTTGTTCCCACAAGCCCCACAATTAGCATTAAGTATGCGGCATCAGTGCTTATTGTTGGCGTAACCATGCTTTTTCCAATTGCCATCCAATCCGGCTTTGCCATTAATCCCGCTATTACATAACAGACATAAAATAGGCAAGCAACTAAAAAAGCCCTTTCAAGGGTTTTATAGTTTCCCTTTACAATCAATGCCCATACAAAAAAAGCGCAGGCCGGCACAAGAATAAATTTGCTTATTCCAAATATTTCCCCTGAAGCGGCTATTCCTGCAAACTCTGCAATCACATTCCCAATGTTTGTTATTATCAATCCGACCATCAAAAGAACAGTGATTTTTACCCGAAAATTTTCCCTTATCAAATCACTTAATCCTTTTCCAGTGACAATTCCCATTCGGACTCCCATTTCCTGCACTAAAAAAAGCAGAATTGCAATCGGAATCATTGTCCAGAGCAAAGCATAGCCAAAATGCGAACCCGCAATGGAATAAGTTGCAATGCCCCCCGCATCATTGTCAACAGCAGAAGTGATTATTCCAGGCCCTAAGGTTACGAGGAAAAGAAGAATGATTTTTTTGTTTAATTTCAAAGCCATTTTTATCAACACAGGTTTTTTAAGCCAATTTTTTGCTTACCCTGTCTGCAATAAGCCGGATTCGTTTCCATTTTTTTGGAGCCACTTCTTCAAAAACATCGTTCATTGAAATTATTCCCGCGAGAACATTTTTTTCGCCGACAACAGGCAGTTCCACCAAATGGCTTTTTGAAAAAACTTGGACAACTTTTTTCAGGGAGTCTTTTGCTTGTGCGGAAACAACCTTGCGGTTCATGATTTCTTTTACCATTAACTTTGATTTTGCCAAGAGCAATTGTTTTATTGTAATTTCTCCGACAAGCTCTTTTTCATTGTTCAGCACATAAACCCTGTGCGGCTCTTCAAACAATTTTGCATTTTTTACCAGTTTTTTTAATTTTCCGGCAGTGTTTTCTTCCTGTACAGTAAAAAATTCTTTCCGCATCAAATCAAAAGCAGACTTTTCCGGATACTCCAAAATTTTTCCTATTTTTTTCAAAATTTTTTCATCCATTTGCTTTATCAGAAGGACAATTTTTTCTTTCGGAAGATTGGACAAAGTGTTAAGCAAATCAGCCATTTCCGCAGGAGAAAGCTTTTTTAATACAGAATTAAATTTTTTTTCCTGCAAGTGCTCAATGAGTGATTTCTGCACTTTTGGGCCTGCTTCTATCAGCGTTTCAGCGGCTTTTTCATCATTCAGGGCATTGAACAATATCTGCCTTTCAGAATGGCTTAGTTCATCAAGCAAATCCGCAATATCCTCTGGGTGAACCTCATTTATTTTTGCCTTGGCAAGGTCAAGATTTATGTGCGCAGGCGACAATGACAATTGTTGGACAAAAATCCAAGGCACTATTTTTGGTTTCATGCTGGGCTTTATTAAAAGCGCAATTTTTTCAAGCCCAAGCCGCCTCAAAAGGCTTCTCAAGCCGAATGAAACTCCAGAAATATAAAATCCCCCGTTTGTTTTTGAAAGCAAGACATCATTAACCCTTACAACCTTAAGCCCATTGGTATCAACAAGCTGCCTGTCCATCAGCATTTCATTTGCAAGAAAATCGCTTTCATTGGCTTCAACGCACAAAATTTTTTCTTTCAATGCATTCAAATGAATATCATGGCTAACGCTTGCAACAAATTTCCATGGAAACTTAAGTTTTTTTTTGTTTATTTCAAGGACAAAATGGGTTATTTCAGCAAGCTCTTTTCCGTCTTTAAAAACAAGGTCTTTCAAACGCCCAATTTTATAGCCACTGTCATCATAAACAGGTATTCCATAAACCTGGCTGAAATAAGTTACCTTGGCAATAATCTCCACCCCCTATCCTTTCTTTTTCTTTCAAAGAAAAAGAAAGTGCAAGTTGCCCAAAGAAAAAGAACCCGAATCTTTGATAAACATTTTCTAGAACAAAAGGCAAGCCAAACGGCTTTTAATCTTTGAACAAAAAAATTCTATAAACTAAAGTGCATTATAATATAAAAATTTTTGCATAAATTTTGCGTTAATGCCAAGAACAGCAGAATAAATTCGGCGACATGAAAGGTTCTTGACAGACAATAATTCCCTGCAAGGATTCAGGCCACTGGCTAAAACCAGTGGAATTATTGGATTTAAAATTAATTTGCCAGCTTATTTGTGTGCGGTAAGCATGCAAATCCCGACTGCAAAATTCAAAAATGGAAATTCAATCCCCTTGCTTGGCCTGGGCACATGGCAATTAACCGGCAAAAAGTGCAGGGACACAGTTAAAACCGCACTTGAAATAGGCTATGCCCACATTGATACAGCGGAAATTTATGGAAACCAAAAAGAAATCGGCGCTTCAATAAAAGGCTTTCCAAGAGAAAAACTTTTTATCACTTCCAAAGCCTGGATGAAAAACCTTAAATTTGAAAAAATCTTGAAAGCCTGCAAAAAAACCCTTGCCGAGCTTGGCACGGATTACCTTGATTTGTATCTCATACACTGGCCAAATAAAAAGATTCCAATTGAAGGCACCCTGAACGCTTTTGCGGAACTCCAAAAACAGGGCCTGGTTAAGTCCTGCGGAGTAAGCAATTTTACAATAAGGCATTTGGAAGAAGCATTGCCAAAAGCAAAAAGCCTTGGCATTGAAATTGCAAACAACCAATGCGAATTTCACCCGCATCTTTACCAAAAAGAACTGTCTGATTATTGCACGAAAAAAGGAATTGTTTTCACTGCCTACTCGCCTCTCGGCAGAGGCAATGTTCTTGAAGATTCAGCAATAAAAATCGCTGCAAAAAAATATGGCAAAACTCCAGCACAAGTCTGCCTCAAATGGGTTTTGCAGAAAGGCGCTGTTGCCATTCCCAAAGCAAGTTCAAGGCAGCATTTGGAAGAAAATATGCTGGTTTTTGATTGGCAATTGTCAAAAGAAGATGAAAAAACAATTGATTTGCTCAACAAAAACCAGAGAATAATAGCGCCTTTTTTTGCAGAATTTGAAGACAGCAGAAACAATTTTATTGGAAACATTTTCAAATAACAAAGGACAGTTAACAGTATTAAAAAGGAATGACGCCCTGGCCGAAACAATATGCAATTATAGCAAAAAGCCTATGTATTTGAACATTTGAATTGCTTTTTGCATATAACAAACCGCCAATAAAAGTTCAAAAATATAAGCGGTTTGCTATAGTTCAAGTACCAAGGAAACCAATCCAATCTCCCTGCTGGGCTGATTTTTTAAATTCATCTTTCAGGGCGTTATTCGAAGTCTTCTGGTTTTAATTCTGTTACTTTTATGATTTCTTTTAGTGTTCCTTTTGAAATGGTTTTGTGGTTTGGAACTGTAATGGGCCTTTTTGTTGCATGCCTCAAGTGAATGTGGCTGCCTTTATGGTCTTTAATCCAATAACCTTTTTTTAACAAGATTTTTGTTAGTTCTTTTCCTGAAATTATTGGCAGTTTCATATGCAAACGTTTACCATTGCGACTTCTTTTTTGTCTTTTAATGGGACGCCTTCTTCTGCCAATGCACTCAAGTGCAGTTCAATGGCTTCTTTAATGTTTTCCAATGCTTTTTCTTTTGTTTTGCCCTGGCTAATGCACCCCGGCAAAGAAGGGACAGTAACAGTAATCCAGCCGTCTTCGTCTGTTTCTAAAACAACTTTCCAATCCAACAAAATCACCAATAAAAATTATGCCGCAAGCAAAATAAAAAAGCTTCTTTTTTGAATACTCCCTTGATCCAATTGGATTTGGATTTTTTGTTTAACGCCCTGGCCGGATTGCTTAGCCAAAATCAAGCGTCCAGTCAATCGGTTTCAAGTTGAATTTTTTATACAGAAAAAATATAGTGCAAAGTTTTTAAGAAACTATCTGGGGTTTTTTCTGGTTTGTGTTTTTTTTGCTTTCCGTGCTTTGGAAACAACCAGATAAAATCCTGTTCTGTTCTATTTTCTGAAATATGCCAAGCCAAAACAAGCTTGTGTTTGTGATAGAAGACAGCATATGGCCAGTATTGTTTGCCGTTGATATTCAATCCTGAATAAGTTGACAAGATTGTAGTACGATGAAAAATAGTCTTTTATATATAAAAGTGGCATATTTATCAGATGAAAATTATTTTTATATTGGCATTTGTTGGGTTAATATTATTTTTGATTTTGTTTGCTGGTTGTGTAAATTTTAGTGCCTTCCGCGAGAACCCCTGATACGCTTTAGCGTATGGATGAATCGCGGGCTTTTTCTACAAGTTAACTGTTGTTTTTATTGTAAGAAACGACAGTGGCACGTCCGCCTTCGGCGGAGCGCCTTACCAACTTATTTTGTATAGCGAAAGCTTTCAAAAAGGTTTCTGTTTCTCAGGAGTTGTTAAAAATGGAAACAAAAGTAACGCTTGTCAAATACAATCATTGTGTGGGAGAATCAAACTGTCACTTTCAGTTTACGCCGAAATACAGGAGAGCGATTTTTAATGACAAAGACGTTCTCGCAGAATGCGAACGCGAGTTTAAACAAATAGCTCAAGACCTCAAAGTTGAGCTTGTTGGAATGGGCTTTGGACCAGACCATGCGCACATTTTTGTTACAAGCTGGAAAAATTATTCCATTGTAGAGCTTGCGCAACGATTCAAAGGAGTAAGCTCAAGGCACATCAGACAAAAATATTCTGTAAGACTTTCAGTGCAAGGCTTGTACGGAGACCAAATGTGGAGTGACGGATACTTTCACAGAACCGTAGGTGCAGTAACAACAGAAACAATGAAAAAATACGTTGAAGAAAGCCAATCAAAACACTGGAAAGCAGAAAAACAAAAACCCAGTCAAACAACACTGCTACCGTTTAATTAACGATACAAAGGACGCCTGCCGCTTCAGCGGCAGGTAGTTCACGTGGTATTCTGTATTCTATTGATACCAACATTGTAATGGGATTAATCAATCCGCAAGACCGTTTGCATAAAGCAGCGCACAATTTTTGTAAAAATCAAGAAGAATCAGACGAATTGTATTTGCTGCAAAGCGTTCTTATTGAATTTAAAACAAAATACTTGAAATACTACAACGCTGCTTTGGCTGATGTCATAAAAATAATTAGTGAACAAGTTTCTGCGCAAGAAAAAATCAAAAAGCTTGATGGTCTTAAAGAGCAGAATCCAAAGTTGCAGAATTTTTACAAAATTATTCTTGCGCAATTGGGTAATGATTTTTCTGCTGACAAGTTTTTGGTTTTGCGGTCTGATGTAATAAAAATAATCAATAACACTGTTGAAGTGATTGAAAAAAATTTGGGTTTCAAGTTTCGGGAAATGAAAGAATCCAGTGAGCCAACTGTTAAACAAAAGAAATTTCTCAAAGAAGCAGAGAAACTTGTTTTCAGTGATTCTGACGACAAAAGCATTTTCACAGAATTTGTTTTTGTTTCTTTTGAAGAGGAACTAAAAAAATTTTATAGCAATGACAAAACATTCATCAACCAGGCAAAAAAAGAAATCCAAAAAGTGAAAGCTCCCAAGCTCAATTTCTTTTTATTGGAAGAAAAGAAAGAAGAACCGTTCTATGAAATAATATCCTGAAATAAAGCGGTACTATTTCAGCGCGTTTGAGTATTGCTGGTATCCGAGGCCATCTTAAGACAGGCAATTTCAGCAAAATTTATGGCAGGCCCAGAACAGATTCTTTATTTGTACGCGATGAAAACTGTGTAATTGTTTTCGCCTTTGATTTTTGTTTCTTCTACTCTGTGAAAGCCGGTTTCTTTCAAAAGTTTGATTAATTCTTCAGGCTTGAGTAAATAGCTGTAATATGTGAATTCTTGTTTTTTTCCATTAGTTTCCAGTATTGTTTTCCATGTTCTAATTTTTTTCTTGTCGGAATGGCTTATTTTCCAAACAAGTTTTATTTTTTTTCCATTGATTATTTTTTCTCCGAGTTCTTGCGTTGCTGAATAGTTTTGCGAACCAAAAGCTTTTTTGTCGACAATGTCAACGTATAGCAAACCATTCGGATTCAAAATGGCATAGAATTCTTTTAATACTTTTTTGATTTTTTCTTCAGCATTTTTTGGCACTTGTTTTTTATCCCAAGAATCCAGATAAATTAAAGAGTTTCCTCTGCAGAGAACGGCGTCAAATTTTTTCGTGGTATTTTTGCTTAAATCAAGCCAATTAGAAAAGAATTGTGGAATTTGAAGCTGAAGTTTTTTTACTTTTTCTTGGAAGCGCTTCATCATTAGCTTGTTGCCGTCGCAATAAGTAATGTCCCAGCCTAATTTTTTTAGTTCTATAGCTGGGAAACCAGTTCCTCCTCCACAATCTAAAATTGTTTTTACATTGTGGGTTTTAAGAAATTTGTCTAAGCTTTTGGCAAAGGCTTTTTTGTTGTACTTGAATTCTATGCAAATGTCCCACATTTCTGCTATGTTCATGTCTTTCACTTTATTTCCAGCAAGAAACCACCAATTCTGTAGTCAGGCATTTTTTTTCTTGCACAATTAATCATCTTGTCGAGGTATTCATTTATTTCTTGTGGCGTTGTTGAAGTTGTGTATTTGATTGAAAGTCGGGATAATTCCTTGTAATTTGGGGAATCATCTGTTTTGAGATCTTTTCCTGTTTCTTTTTTGTAATCTTTTGTAAGTTTCTGGTTTGTTTCAAGTTGCTTGCACCAAGGAGTGCCTTTTAGTGGCATTCCAATGGAAATATACAAGCGTTCTATAAAGTCATCGGCTTCTAAGAGTTTTTCTAATGATTTAAGATTTTTTTCCAAGCTTTGTTTTGACTCGCCCGGCAATCCTAAAAGAAAAGCGATTGTGGTTTTAATGCCTTCTTTTCCGATTGTTTCTATTACTCTTGTGGTTTCTTCAACACGAATTCCTTTTTTGTTCATTTGAGCCAAAACTTTTTCATCAAAGTTTTCTGAACCAAAGAATAGGTTGAAAACTCCAATTTTTTTCAGGTTTTTTGCAGTTTCTTCCAATTGGGATTGTTTCAATGCCGCCAGAATTGGCAAATAGCCATATGCTCTTATTCTTGCTTTTGCTTCTTGTGGTTTAGCTTCTGCAATCTCTTTAATCCATTTTGGAGAAATGGGAAAGATGTCATCGCAAACGTAAAAATATTCTGCCCCATATTTGTCATTCAATACTTTTATTTGCTTCCAAAATTTCTGTGC
The DNA here is from genome assembly GCA_020053055.1 of Candidatus Iainarchaeum sp. Classification (GTDB taxonomy): domain Archaea; phylum Iainarchaeota; class Iainarchaeia; order Iainarchaeales; genus JAGVNX01. The sequence goes on along the minus strand of JAGVNX010000070.1, from coordinate 971 downwards.
TGGCAACAACCGAATTTTTGTTTCCGATGAACTGCAATAACTACAAATTCCTTCAGTTAATGCCTTGATGCAACCTCTTACGCTAAAAATGGCTATTGGAGATACAAGCCAAGGGTCTTGCTGAGAATTTTGTATTTTTAAATAAGCCGAGAGCCTTTGTTCCAAATCTCGGAAATCCGAGAAATCCCAGAGCGGTAATTTCTGTAAATCAGTGTATTTCTGAAAAGTGAATAACGGCTTTTCTTTTAATCTGTGCCAGAGATTTGGAATTTCTTTAATTGCTTTGCCATCTACAAGGCCTAAAAAAGCATCTTCGCCATCACGCGAAACAACAAAATCCACACAATAGTTATTGTTTAAGATTTCTTTTGGTATCATTGAAGCGTTCGGACCACCGAGCGCTACTAATATTTTTTGATTGGCTTCTTTTACTTTCTTTGCTAAAAAAATGCAGTTATCATGATTTGAAAACCAATCACTAATTCCCAAAAAGTCAAATTTTGCTGCTTCCTCTGCAAGTTTTTCAATCGCCTTATTTGGGTTCAAAACAATAATGCTGTGCTGTTGAGATGAGTATTTCTTAATCCAACTATCCAAAACAGCGAGGCCTGTTTCTGGGGGTCGCTCTGCAGAACCATATGCCTGCTTTTGATTCTCGTGCTTTTCATCAAGATTTGGTTGGACAAGGGCAATGCGCATAAACATCAAATAATGATTAAATAGCAAGTTTTTTTACAAGTTTACTGTGCGCGAAAACGAGTTTGCCCCAACTCAAATCTCCCGATTTTGTGCCAGCAGGTAGCCAATATTTTCAAGTTTTTGAATCATACAAACTCGAATTGTTCTATGTCTCTCGCATTTCTTTTTTTCAGTTCGGTCATATGTTGCCACAAACCGATATTAATTTTTGGCGAACTGGGATTTTTTTGAGCTTTATTTTTTCAAAGAAGCTCAATTTTGCTTTTTTTATT
>JAGVNX010000058.1 GCA_020053055.1 Candidatus Iainarchaeum sp. | reverse complement strand
TTCTTTGCAAGGCAAAGAAAGGCTTTTTAAAAGGTTTCTGTGGTATAATTTTTTAATAATTTAATAAATAAATTCGATTTTTTTGATGCTTATGAATATGCCAAAAATTATTAAGGATTATTGTAAAAAGTGCAATACTCATACTGAGCATAAGCTCAAATTGTTCAGGCCTGGTTCGCCAAGGGCAATGGCAAAGGGAAACAGGTCAAATGAAAGAAAAAAACGCGGTTACAAGGGAAAACACCAGTTCACTGCAACAGTAAAAAAGCAAAACAAAAAACCATGCTTTTTGGCAGAATGCACTGCCTGTTCTACAAAACACTATTTTGTAATTCCAAAAAGAATGAAAAAAATAGAAGTCGGAAAAAGCACAGCAGCTGCTTAAATTAATTGCTTGTTCCTTCGTTTCAAAGCGAATAATAACACTTTTGCTTGGAAATGCAACATGCTAATTAACAGGTTAAAGTTTAAAAAAAACAAATTAATTAACAAATTAAAAAAAAGATTAACAAAATTACTGGAAAAATTAACAAAAAACAAAAATTAGAACTAGTTTTAAAGAATTTCGACTAATTCTTTTAACATGACTCAAAGAAACAATTTTTTGTTAATCTTAAAGCAGAATCCGGGAATTGATTATAACGAATTGCTTAACAGAATCACTTCTGAATACGGAAGCATTAATTCTGCACGCGCTGCTTTAAGCAGGACTCTCAAAGATTTGACTGCAATTGGAATAGTGCAGAGGCAGGGAAACAAAATTTTTGTTACAGACAAAGGCCTGATTGAAATCAATTCCGAAATGAAAAACAAGTTATTGACAAGATTAAACAACAGCATGGCATCAAAAAACCCTGTTGAAGAAGTGGAAACAATAGTAAAAATGCTGCAAACTCTTATTGAAAGAAGCAAAGCAGACAATGACTTGTTAAAAGCAGCAAAAGCAAGCAGCAATTTTTACATTTCGGATTTGCTTGAATTAAAAGAAAAAACAGACAAAAGGGCACAGCAATTAAAATACCTTTCAGACGTCCTGGTAAACCAGATAAATGCCATGAAAGAACTGAACTTCAACGATTTCAAAAAAATTTCTCTTAACCCAGAAACAATTCCAAAAATTTTTGCCATAATAGAAAAACAAGAATTGCCCCAAATTCACATTGAATGCTTAAACCCAAACTTTGCAAACCAGGCAAAAGAAAGCCTGCAGGCAAAAACAGAGCAAAACAACCTTATCATAGAAAAAAAACAAGCCCAACAATTAATGGAACTAGCCGAAAAATTTCCTCCAACAGAAAAAAACCTTGTAAAAATTTATTTGCCTGCAATGCAAATAAAAATAGAAAACCAGCAGGCATACCTAATAGCATCATTTGCACAATTACAGCAAACAGAAATAAGCACAACAGAAAAAAAAGAAAACGCGTCTGTAATCTAGTGGTAGGATTCGAGCTTCCCAGAGCCTTTCTTTGCCTTGCAAAGAAAGCCTCGTGAAAGAAAGCGTTTTTCTGCGAAAAACACAGAGTTCGCTTCGCTCACAAAAAAAGCTGGAAAGAGCTCGTAACCCGGGTTCAAATCCCGGCGGACGCATACCGCCTTTTCTTTTCTTGAGAAGAAAAGAAAATGTAGGTTGCCAAAAGAAAAGAATCTTGAATCTTTGGTAAACAAAAACAAGGAATGAGCCAAAATGAACTTTGAATCGACCGATGAAAATGCATTCAAAAAAAGAATCGGATTCAAAGGCAAATTGGAAGATATTTCAATTGCTGTTTGCAAATGCTTTGGGTTTGGCTCGTTTGTGTCAAATAAGCTTGTAACCATTGGCTATGAAGATTTTAATTTTGCCCTGCAAACAGAAAAAGGAAAATTTTTTGTCAAAGTGTTTGCGGATTTTAGAACACTCCAAGAATGCAAAAGATATGTTAAGATTATAGAAAAGGCTTTGGAAAGCAATGTAGCCACTCCAAAATTATTGGAAGCAAAAAATAATCATTTGCAGATTTTGAATGTCAAGGGAAAAAAATTGCGGCTTGTTGCCATGGATTTTATTGAAGGCAAAACATTGTTTGAATCAAAAGAAAAACTGGCTGATTCCGAAATAAGGTTTTTGGCTAGGCAGGCTGCAATGATAAACAGCATGAAAATAAGGCCAAAGTTTGTTTATGACCATTGGGCAATAACAAATTTTTTGAAGGAATTCGGAAGAGCAAAAAAATTTTTGGATTCGAAAGACTTGGAAAAAATTCTTCCTTTGGCAAAAGATTTCAAATTGTTTGAAATAAGCAAACTGCCCCCTTGTTTTGTGCACGGGGATTTGATAAAAACAAACATAATGAAAGACCAAAATGGAAAATTGTGGATTATTGATTTTGCCTGTGCAAATTATTGTCCCAGAATACAAGAACTTGCAGTAATGGCTTGCAATGCGCTTTTTGAGCAGGAAAGCAAAGCCAAAACTGAAAAAAACCTTGAAATTGCCTTGGAAGAATACCAAAAAAATGTTCCATTGGCTCCAAAGGAAATTGATGCATTGCCAATTTACATAAGGTTCGCCCATGCAATGCATGTAATTTCTGCAACTTATTCAAAACGCAAAAAAGGAATAAATACGCCTGAAAACGAATATTTCTTAGAACAGGGAAGAGCAGGGCTTTTACAAAGCTCGCAATAAAATTTGGAAAGAGTTGATTGTTTGTTGAAAGGTAAAATTGAAGCTTTTGTAAGGTCAAGAATTCAAGATGAATTTGTGGATTTGCACATAAAACTTGTTGTGAAAGAGACAAAATGGTTGTGCAAATTTTATCCAAAAGCGGACAAAGAGATTGTTGAAACTGCTGCTTGGCTGCATGATGTTGGTCAAACTTGGTTTGGGAAGCCGCCTTATAAAAACTGGAAAAACAATGAAGAACACCACTTGTTAGGCAAAAAAATTTCTGAAGAATTTTTGGTTTCAATAGCTTTTCCAAAAAACAAAATTGCAAAAGTTCTGCACTGCATTGAATCACACAGGACAAGCAAACCGCCAGAGCCTAAAACAATTGAGGCAAAAATAGTTGCTTCGGCCGACAATCTGGCGCATTTTACCGGATTTGAATATTTGCGCCAAAACCCTGGAGAAAAAGCTTTTGCAAAGCTTGAACGGGATTTAAAATCAAAATTCATGTTGCCCGAAGCGGTTGCAAAGGCAAAAAAACTTTACAAGAAAATTGCAAAAAAACAAAATTCAATTGAATATTCTTATTTTGTGGACAAAAATGACAAGGTTTTGGGAAAGATTTCTCGTGAGGAAGTGCATCAAAAGCGCTTGCTTCATAGGGCAGGAATTGTTTTTGTTTTCAATTCAAAAGGAAAAGTGTTTCTCGCTAAAAGAAGCCCTGAAAAAAAGATTTTTCCAAATTGCATTGACTGCGCCTGCAGTTTTCATGTACAATACGGGCAGACTTATGCAGAAGCTGCAAAAGACGAATTGTTTGAAGAAACAAAAATCAGGGGAAACCCAAAATCTTTGGGAAAGTTTGTTCTGGACAAAGACCCAGACCACCTGATTGTTGCTGTTTTTAAAATCGTTCATAATGGCAAAATTGTTTTGGACAAAAGTGAAGCAATCGGCGGCGCATTTTTTTCTTTTGGAGAAGCAGACAGGATTATAAAAAACAAGAAAACAACTCATTGGCTTCCGGAAGCTTGGAAAATTTATAAAAAGAAAAAATAAAAAGCAAGGCCTCTTTTATGAGAGGTCTTGTTCATTTAAGCCGGGGTCTGCTGGCGGCAAATCTGGCAAGACTGGATTTGGCGTGCTTGTTTGTGCTATTGTAAAATCGCCGGTGTTGACTGCAGGGCCGAGCGTTTGGTTATTGCCTTCTGGTTGAACTGGTTGGTTTTGAGTGCAGCCCATTAGAAGCAATATGCCTAAAACAAGGGCAAGCAATAATAAAAGACTTTTTTTCATGCTGTTCCCTCCGCTGTAGTTTCGCCCGTTATGGTTTTTACAATCGGGTCTGCATTGGTTGGTTCGGGCAATTGTTCAACGCTTGCAGTAAGCTCTGTTTGAATGTCATCAATTTCTATTGCAACAGTTGCCAATTCTGTTTGGGCTTCAGAAACATCTGTTTGGCTTTGTTGCTGGTAATTATATGTATTGTGGGCTTTTACAAACCATTGCAATGCTTTTTTGATTGCTGTTTGGAATTTGTGGCTAGTGCTCACAAAATTGTTCATTTTGTTCAAGAAATGCACTTTTTCTTTTGGTTCAATCGGATTTTCTGCCAGAAGCGCGTTTGCCCTTGCAATGAAATTGTTGTTCACTGTTTTTAGTTTTTCCAAACGATTCTGAAAAGTGCTGAAATCTGCTGGCAATCCTTTGGATTCCCGCAGTGCCTTTAATTCAGCCAGTTTGGATAATGCATTATCAATCATAGTGGCAAACTGATTGTGCATTTCAAGCCTGTTTTGAACCCGTTCTTTTGCATTAGCCAAGGCAATGTCAAGGCCTTTGCCAGCCAAGCACTTTACCAATTCTTTACGGGCAGTTTTTGCTTCTGAAAGTTCCTGGGTAACATTGGCATTTGCTGCAATTGTTTCATCTTCGGCTGAAATTTCGCTTATATTTGCAACCAAAACTGTTGTATTGGCTGCTTCAGCGGCAAGAGTTTTGACAGCATCTAATTCTGTCTGGCAAGCAGAAGCAAGAATAGGCTTGTTTTCAACCCAGTCATCCAGCTCTTTTTTGTTTTTAGCCTTGTAAGCTTGAACCAAACGGTATGCAATAACATTTTTTTTGGCTGTTGAAACAACAGTTGGCTTTAATTCTTTCCATTCTTGTTTCCAGGCAACAAAATTTTTTGCTGCATTGTTTTGAATTGCTGTTGCAAGCTGGTCATTGGTAAAAGAACCAAGCGCTTTTTGCGTGGTTGTAATGTTGAGCTTTTGCAACCGTTCTTTTGCCAGAGAATTGTTTTTTATCAGGGTCATTTTTTCTTTTGCAATTGTCAGGCGATTGCCCCAGTCCACGCTAGAATTGCTGGTGCTCACTGCTGCAAAAACAGTTGGAATAATTAACAGTGCACAAATCAACAGGGCAATTAATATTGTGTGCTTCATTTAGAATTACCTCCGCAAAATTTTTTGCATATTAGAAAAAGCCGATTAAATTAAAAAATACAACGGTTTCAAAAATTTCTTTGCAGGGCAAGGAAAAGCTTTTACTCTTGTACCAAAACTGTTTAATTAATATTCGGCGTCCAATCTTTTCACAGCGAACATTCTTTTTGGTGAAAACAATGGCAAAAATCAAGGCAATTATTTTTGATTTGGATGACACTCTTTTTGATTGCACTGGCCAGCTTGTCGAAGCAGCAAGGCAACGGGCTGCTCTGGCAATGGCAAATTTCATCGGCAAGCCGAAAGACGAGATTTATAGAAAGATTATTGAAACCGAAAACGAGTTTGGGCCGAAGTCACATATTTTTGACAATGTGTGCCAGGCTTTTTCACTGCAAAACCCGCAGGATTGTGTGAATGCTGCTTTGCAGGCATACAATTCTGACGAAGTGGAACAAATTTCATTGTTCAAGGAAGCTGAGCCATTGTTCAAAAGGCTTGAGGAGAAAAAAATCAGGCTTGTTATTGTTTCAAGCGGGCTTTACAGCAGGCAAATGAAAAAAATCCGGATGCTGAGCCTTGAAAAGCATATGAACTTGATTTTGATTCATGATATTGAAAAAGAGGTTTCAAAAGAAATGTTTTTTGAACAGGTTTTAATGCAATTTTCTTTGAAGGCAGAGGAAGTTGTTTCAATTGGCGACAGGGTGCACAGCGAAATAAGAATCGGGAACAAGCTCGGAATGACTACAATCCAGATGCTTCATGGGCGATACCAAAAAATTTTGCCAAAAAACCTCATGGAAGAGCCTGATTTTAAAATAAAAAAATTGTCGGAAATTCCTGCATTGATTAAAAAAATTGAGGACGGCAAAAATCACAAGCCAAAAATTGTTGCAATTGGAGGCGGAACAGGCTTGCCAATGGTCTTGACTACTGTAAAAGAATTCACTCCGCATGTAACTGCAATTGTAACAGTGACTGACTGCGGAAGAAGCTCGGGAATTCTGAGAAAAGAACTGAACATTCTGCCGCCAGGTGATATAAGAAATTGTTTGATTGCATTAAGCAAATCCGGGCAATTGCTGAAAGGGCTTTTTAATTACAGGTTCAGGAAAGGAGTGCTTGCAGACCAGTCCTTTGGAAATCTTTTCATTGCAGCACTTGCAAAAACAACAGGTTCTTTTGAACAGGCAATAAAACAGGCATCGCAAATTCTGGCAATACGGGGAAAAGTCCTGCCTTCAACATTGCAGGATGTTCATGTCCATGCAGAGCTTGCAAACGGGACAGTGCTCTGCGGAGAAGACAATATAATCCAGAGGAATTCAAAGCCAGAACAATTGGCAAAAAGGCCTTCAATAAAAAAAGTTTTTTTAAAGCCGAACAATGCAAAGATTTTGCCTGAAGCAAAAAAAGAAATTTTGGAAGCGGATTTGATTGTAATTGGGCCGGGAAGCCTGTTTACAAGCATAATAACAAACTTGCTTGTGAAAGGAATGGTTAGTGCAATCAGGAAAAGCAAGGCAAAAAAAGTTTTTATTGCAAATGTAATGACTCAGGTTAACCAGACTCACGGCTATAGCTTGTCAAGGCAGGTTAGGGAAATAGAAAAATATTTGGGAAAAGATTCACTTGATTTTGTGGTTTACAACACAAAAAAACCGAACAAAGGAACATTGCTAAAATATGCAAGGGAACAGTCTTTTTTTATGGAAAACGATTTGCAGAATTTGCAGGGAATAAAAGCAAAATTGGTTGGAACAAATTTGATTGCTTCTTTGCCAAAAAAAACAAAAAAAGAGACAAAGCAAAGCTTGTTGCGCCATGATTCAAAAAAACTTGGAAAAGTTTTGATGAAAACAGTGCAGTCCTGAACAATCTCTTTTAAAAAATAATTTAACATTTTTTAGTAATAGTTATGCCGCGAGAACCACGCAAAAAGCCCGTAACAAAGCCAGGGCAAAATGGAAGGCGACGCGGAAGGGCGCAAAGAGTTTTTCCAGAGTTGGAAGCAAGAGGGAAAATTAAAAAAATTGGAAATATTTTTGTTTTAAAAATGCTTCCTAATGGGCTGATTTCTCAAATTAGAATGCACTCTGGCCTAAAGACCAAAAGAGGTTACGCTGGACTTTTATCAAAAGTTCCTTTTTTTCTGGAGAGAGCAATTGCTACTCCCGAAGGCAGTATTGCAATAACCTTTCTTAAAGGAATAGCGGGGCCGGAATATGCAAAGTTTGGAATCAAAAGAGGAGAAGAAATTTTTTTAGGCTTTTTTTGCAAAGGCAATGAAGAAATTACTTGTTTGTATGGTTCTGATGGAGATTTGCGGGCAGCCATAGTGCATGGAGAATGGAAAACGCTTTTGGAATTATCCTAGTTTTATTGCATTTGTTTTAGCAAAAAAAAGTTTTGGAAAAAATTTGCAAGAACAAAAATTGATTGGCCTAATTTTCAATTTCTTTTCCAGTGTATGCTTCAACTGAAATTGCCCTTATTGAATTGTCCTGTTTGCGGACAATTGCCTCGTATCTTGGCAGGAAAACCTCTGAAATGCTTTTTATTTGGAGCTTTCCCCAGATTTTTGAAAAAAGCTCCTGGAATTTTGTTTTGTCAAATTGCGGCTTTTCAAGGTTAGCTGTTGAAATTTCTTCAATAGGAAGTTTTTTCACGCTTGCAAGCAAAGAATGCAATGGGTTTTTTGGCAAATCAATAGGCATTTTTAAGGAAAACCAGTCTTTTTCCTTTGCCTGTTCAAGGTTAATTGCCTGGGCTTCCATCAGGGAATCAATTGCTTTTTCAAGTTTTTTCCCGTCTTCACCAAGGCGTTTCTGCAATTCTTCAAAAGAACACTTTTTCTCAGAGAGCAGTAAGAGGACTCTTGATTCGGAAATATCCATATTTGAAAGCAAATTCAAGCCATGAGATTCAACAAACTGCTTTTTTTCAAAATCAAAATGCAAAAATTCCCCTGTAAGAGAATCAACATAAGCCTCTGCAATATTAAACGAGCCTTTTTCATTGAAAACATTAAAAGTTACATGATAAATCGGAAGATATTTCAAAGAAATTTTTTCAATCAATTCTTCTTTGCCAAACAAGCCAAGGGTTTTCTTTTTTCTGAGCTTGTCAAACAACCTGCGGGCAGATTCTTCTTGGAGATTGATTGGAAAAGCCATTAAAAAAACCTTTTCTTCAGGCATTACTTCTTTCACTTCTTTTTGCACTTCATTTTCTGTTTCCCCCACTTCTTCCTCGGCAACCTCGTGCTCTGCCTCTTCTCCAGGAATGCTTAAAACAGACGTCTTTGGATTAATTGCAATGCCTTTTTTTTCAAGAGCATCCAGAACCTCTGAAAGCTGCACAATGGATTTGTATTTGAGGTTAAGAGTCTGGACAATCTGGCTTACAACAGATACTTGAATTGGCTCTTTTTCAATCTGAACAACAGACATGCCGACAGCCAAAGCCAAAACCTTTGACTTGTCAAATGTTTGCGAAGACCTTTCAGAAGTAACAGCTTCCCTGCCTTCATGCTGGGACATTCTCGGCCTGATTCGCATTACAAATGCACGGCTTGTTTCCTCTCTCCTGTCTCCGACAATTGCAACTCCAACAGGCAGAGTCTTGATAAAATTTCCAGCTTTGTATTGTTTGGGAATAATTGTCGGAGTTCTCTTGTAAACAGCTTTTATGTCATCATCAAACACAAGCTTGTGGGAAACAATAATATCCAGCTGGCTCAAAACATGAGTGTCAATTGCGCTTGGCTGCTGTGTTGCAAAAACAAGCGAACAACCCGGCTGCCTTCCCTGTTTTACATATTCAATCAAAGAATTGCTTGCAGGAGTTTTTACATTCCCGCTTGGAATAAGAGTGTGGGCTTCATCAATAAACAGCCAGGTCGGAGGAATCCCCAATTCCATTAGGCTTTCAACTGAATCCTCTTTGAATTTGGAAGCAGCCTCTCTCCGAGTGCTTAATTTTCTTGCAGAAAGAATTCTTCGCGCAAGAATTCCAATTATTAATGCCGAAACATTGTCATCTAAAAAAGAAGTGTCAATTACAGTCAACTGGTTTTCCTTGGAAATTTCAATTAACGGAGTGCCCCTTTCATCAAAAACACCCCATGCTTTTGCAGCATCAAACCTTGAAGCAAGAGCCCTTATCGAATCAGCCTTATAACCAAGCTCCTGAGAATTTATTTCAGAATCAAAATGCAAACAGGAAATCAAGTCTTCCAAAGAATAATTTTCCTTTGCTTTTGAATATTTTCCCTCCTTTGACTTGAAACCATGCTTTACCTTGTACATTACTTTTTCCAAAAGCAAGCCGCTTGGCGAAAACCTGTCAATTCCAAATGTCAAGCACCAATCCTCAGTAGTAAGCAAAGAAGGAGGAACACTGAACGCGGCATCAAAAGTGCTTTTTGGAACCTTGTCCTTCATTCCCTGCGGAATAAAAACCTTCAAATTATTCAAGCCACTGGGCAACAAACCAACTTTTGCAAGAGACTCAAGCTCTTTCTCCTCCTTGTTTGGATGCCTCATTCCCCAAAAAACCCCAACAGGGTCAATTACAACAAGCCCAACATTAGGATTTTTCAAGGCAAGCTCTTCCGCAAGCACCCCAAGCAAATAACTTTTTCCAGAGCCGCGAGAGCCGCAGACAAAAACAACATGCGGATTCAAGCCGTCCAATAAAACCTTTTTTCCTTCAAAGGAAGGCTCGGCAATATTCCCAATATACAAGCCAGCTTCGCTGCCATATTTTTGGAAAACACTGGTTTTCCTTCCAATAAAAACATTGCCCTCTGCATCATTCAAAAAACTCAAAGAAAACTTTGGCAAAACAATTGCCTCTTCTTTTGAAGCTTCTTCTCCAACAGCATTTACAGAATCTTTTTCTTTTTCCTTAACCCCTTTTTCCTTAATATCCTCTTCCTTGTCAAAAATTTTTGCAGTTTCCTTTTCGGCAGCCTTAACAGCCTTTGCCAAAATAACCTTTTTAATTTTTTGCTTCAATTCTTTTTTTTCAAAAGTTTCAGGTTCAGGCGCTGATTCCCTGGCAGGAATCTTTTGAACAGGCTTTTTTTGAATCTTCTTTTCTTTCAAGGCTTTTTTATTCAAAGGTTTTTCTTCAGGCTCTGCTTCAACAGTTTCAAAAACAGGTTCCACGGTTTCTGCCTGAACACTATCCAGATGCTCTTGATTATTTTCCATTGGCACTTTTTGCTTTGAAGCCTCTTTTTCCGCTTTTTCTGCTTTCAGCTTTTCAAGCCTTGCCCTGGCTTCTTTCTCATCCTTGTCAACGCCAAAAACATCTGAAAAAAGCTCTTCGCCATCACCAGCAGAATCTTTTTTATCAGCCAAAAAAACACCAATAATAAATAAACAATTAGAATATATTAAACTTTAGGGGTTTAACTAATCTTTAAAGTTAACCTTTTTAATGTTATTACAGGAATATTCCTTTGGTGGTTAAGCCCGTTAATTCTTGCGGGGCAAATCGGGGGCTTTTTGGGATTAATTCTTATAATTTATTGGATTAAAAAAAATTCTGATTAATATGGACAAGTTACGAGAAGCAGTAAGTGCAATAAAAAAAGTTGCCAGAAAACTGGACGGTCTCGAACGCAAACAGGAAGATTGGGTTGATAGAAATAGGCAAGAGGAAATAATAAAAGAAAATGCAAAAGAGTTTTTGAAATACAGAGAGGCAGAAAAATGAAAGTTCTTATAGTCATGTTGAATGAAAGAAAAAGAACTGTAATCCCTCCAAACTTGGCAATACTAATAGCCATATTAAAACAAAACAGAATTGAAACAAAATTATTTGATACTTCTTTTTACATTGAAAACGAAAGGTTAAATGCAGAAGATGCCAATGAAGATGCAGGAATATTCAAAGAAACCGATTACTCCACAATTGGCGTTAAAATAAAATCTGGCTTGAACAAAGATTTTTTGAAAACAATTAAAGATTATGCACCCGATTTAGTTGCATTTGGGGTTGATAGTTTCACATTCAAATCAGCAGTAAGATTTTGCAGGTTAACAAAACAAAAATTTAAAAATATTAAAACAATAGTTGGCGGCATTCATGTTTCATTGGACTATGAAAATATTTTTAAGGAAAAATCAATTGATTTTTTTTGTGTTGGCGAAGGAGAACAAGCATTATTAGAATTATGCAAAAAAATAGAAAATAAGGAAGCATTAACAAACATAAAAAACATTTGGTTCAACCAAAACGGAAAACTAATTCAAACAGGCCTAAGGCAACCAATAAACCTTGATTCTTTGCCAATTCCAGATTGGAAAGAATTTGCAGAATACCACCAATACAGCCCTTGGAGAGGAAAATTATTAAAAATGGCTTTGGCTGAATTTTCCAGAGTATGCCCCTTTTCTTGTGCCTATTGTGGCAACAAAATAATGGTTGAATTGTACGCAAAACACGGCATAAAACTAATGCCAAGGCACAAATCCCCAAAAAAGTTTGTTGAAGAACTAAAATTTTTAAAACAAAAATATGCCCTTGAAATGATTGCAATACTAGACGGCACATTTTTAGTATTCCCCGACAGCGTTTTAGAAGAACTATCAAAGCTTTATAAAAAAGAAATAAATCTTCCTTTTTACATTACCACAACCGCATCAAGCATAACTCTAAAAAGAGCAAAATTATTAAAAAAAATGGGTTGCATTTGCATTAACATGGGAATTGAAAATGGAGACTTTGAATACAGAAAAAAATATTTTAACAGACCTTGGTCTGATGAAAACTTGAAAAATGGCTTTGATTTGGTAAAATCAGTTGGCATAGAAGCAAGAGCGTATAATATTATTGGAGCGCCCTTTGAAACCAGAGAAACCATAATGAAGACTATTAAATTAAACAGGGAAATAAAGCCTGATTCTTCTTCTTTGGCAATATTTATTCCTTTTCCAGGATGTAAACTGCGAGAGTTGTGCATAGAAAAAGGCTTGTTTGGAAAAAACGAGTTGATTAAAGGAGATGGCACAGTGCCTATAATAAAATCAGAAACATTGACAAATGAAGAGATTATGGGCTTGTTTAAGAATTTTATGATTTATTTGAAAGTGCCTGAAGAATTGTTTCCAATTGTAAGATTGGCAGAGGAAAAAAACGAGTTTTCTGACAGACTGAGAAAAACTTTGAAAAAAATATATTTGGATTGAAAAAACAAAAAGAACAGCGCAAAAAAGAAGATTTTTGCCAACTCAAAAAAAATTCAATATCTTTAAAACAGCTTTTCTTAAAAAGAAAACCCGGGAAAAGAAAGACTTGCTAATGCAAGTCTGGCTTTAGCAAATGGTTTTAAAAATACAACAAAGCAAAGATATTTTATGCACTCAACAAGTGAATTACTTTGGCTTTAAATTAATTTACTATTTCTTTTTAATTAGCCAATATTGGCAGTTTTACAATTCAAACGGGGTTATAGCATAACCAGGCAGTGCGACTGGCTCCAGTCCGCCTTTTCTTGGAAAGAAAAGGCAGGGTGCCAAAAGAACGGATTTGCACGGCAAATCCGGTTGTTTTTGGTTTTGGGCAACCAGTTGATCAGGGTTCAAATCCCTGTAACCCCAACAGCTTTTTCTCTGAAGAGAAAAACCTGGGAAAAAGAGCAGTTTTGCAATGCAAAACTGGAATTGCCGCCCTAAAGGAAAAGAAACCGAATCGAATGACAAACAAATTGCTGGAAAAAAAAATTGTTTCAAGTGTTTTGCAATGAAAACAATCAATGCCAGTTGGAAAGAAATTGAGACTGCTTGCAGGCATTTAGCAAAAAAACTGGCAAAAAACAATTACGAAGCTATTGTCTGCATTGCTTCAGGCGGCCTTGTGCCAGGAAAACTGTTAAGCGAATTGCTGCAGCTTCCTTTGGGAATTGTTGTTTCAAAGCGATACAATAAAGACAAAACAGCCAACCAAAAAACTTATTTGGATGCTACAGTCAAATGGTGCTGTAAAAAAGCAAGTCCCTCAAAAATCCTGCTTGTTGATGATTTGATTGATGAAGGAAAAACCATGGAACAAATTATCAGCAGGCTTAATGAAAAAGCCCAAATTCCAAGCATTAAAACAATTGACATTGCAGTAATCTATTGCAAAAACAAAAATGCTTCCCTGCAATTAAAGCAGAAAGTGCATTATTACAAAACAACAGAAGACTGGATTGTTTTTCCATGGGAAATTCAGCCAAAATAAAACAAGCGCATAAAGGCAATTTTTAATTGTTTCAGGATAATTTTCATAAACAGGGGCTCGTAGTCCAGTGGTAAGATGCGGCCTTCGCAAGGCCGAGACCCGGGTTCAATTCCCGGCGAGTCCATAAAGAGAGAATACTATGAAAAAATTATCTTGCTTGCTATTGCTGTTAATTGCGGTTGGGCTTGCTATTGTTCTGCAGGGCTTGCTATTAATTGAAATTATTCCTTTGTCCTTGGTTTCAATTGTTCTCGGAGTGGATGTTTCATCGCCTTTTAATTTTTTTGTTTTCCCGTTTGCTTATTTTATTTTAAAGTTTTTATATATTGCGGTGAAGCAAATATTCATTTTAAAGTTTTTTAAGGCCTCGGCAAATCCTTCAATGCTTGCAACTGAATTTTTTGGTTTTTTACTGGATTTTTTTGTTTGGGTAATATCTTTTTGGCTTATGGGCATTGCCATATTTGCCCTGCTTGTGATAAATTATATTCCAAATAAGAATCCTCCGCTGTTCTTTGTCAGCCTGAATCTTTTCATCGGCTTCTTTATTATGCTTCAAGTGCTTAAAGGAAAAATTCCTATTTTTTCACAAATCAACAGGGTTTTGCACAAACAGGTTCAACAAGAATTTTAGACATTAAAATTTTAACAAATTTCGATATGTTTTTATTTAGTTATATTGATATAACTATTTGGTGATTGGCTTAATTGAAACTGAAGTGCAGTTGAAAAAGTGGGGCAGTTCTGTTGGCGTGTTATTGTCCAAAAAGGACTTGCAAAAAGAAGGGCTTAAAGAAGGCCAGAAAGTAAAAATAATTGTAGTAAAAAAATCCAATCCATTGCGTGAAACATTTGGCACTATTAAGTTTTCAAAATCAACAGCCCAGTTATTGAAAGAAGTGGATAAGGCGCTTTGGAATGACTGAATTTGTTTTTGACACCTATGCAATAATTGAAGTCATTAAAGGCAATCCAAATTATGCCCCCTATTTGGATGCCACCCCAATTATTAACCAGTTTACATTGGCAGAATTATGCTATTGCCTGCTAAAAGATGCTGGCATAGAAAAATCTTTTGAATACGTCGACAAATATGAAAGATTTGTATCCTCTATTGACACATCTGCCATAAAAGAAGCAGCAGCATTTCGCTATCAACACAAAAAACAAAAAATCTCTTTTACAGACGCAATTGGGTACATGCAAGCAAAAAAACTCAAAATCAAATTTCTCACAGGGGACAAAGAATTCGAAAACCTTCCAAATGTTGAATTCATAAAATAAGCAAAAATCTGGCAATTGTATCGCCTGTGAAAAAGAGCAAAAAAAGGCAAGCCCAAAAACCAGAAATGGCAGTAAAATACTGCAGTCTCCAAAGGTTTTTAGATATTCAAAAGCTACGGGCTTGTACAAAATGTAGCTTTTTAAATTACAGATATTATTAATAAAAGATTCGGGTTTTATTTTTGCATGGTTGCTTTTAACAGAAATCCGAAAGGTGGAAATGGGCATAGGTAAAGAAAAGACCCAGGAATTACAAATAGTCTTTCTGGGTTGCCACCTAATGCTGGTCGTGCAATTGCTTCGCACTTTCGTTCCAGGGGTTACTCAAACAAATTGCCCGTCTTAGAAAAAAAGAAAGGTCAGGGCAAATTAGCCCATTAGAAAAAAGGCAGTTGAAATTTCTGATTCTTGGAACAAGATATGAAAATTTAGACCCAAGAAAAGAACAAGCCGAAGTACAATTACTTTTTGATTTGCTCAAGCTGCATAGCTTGCAAGAAGGCTTAATGCGCAGAAAGCCAAAAAAAGGCGAAGTGCCGGAACTTGTGACCCTTTCAGAAAAAGTATTCGCAAACAAAGACGGATACATGCAAAGATATGATTTAACAAAAGAAGACATTGAATGGCTTACAACAATAAGAATTGGGCATTAAAATTCTCATTTTTTCCCAATCAATAAATTTTTAAACATTAAAAACTTATTATGTTTGGTGTTTTTTTTGTTGCTTGGCGCTTTGGGAAAGGGTTTTAAGGAAATTGCAAAGCATCCTTTGTGCATATTGCCTGCGATTGTTGCAAGTGCTGTTATTGCAATTGTTTTTTTGGCAGTAGTGGATTTTTTCATTGACATTGTTATAAATGCTGTTTTTTTGGGAAATGTGCCTGATTCTGGCTTAAGTGAATTGCCATTCCAGTTTTTTTATTTGTATGCTGGAAATCTAGTGTTATTGTTCTTGGCAAGCTTGGTTTCCTTGATTGTGATTATTGCAACAAGTTTTTTTTATTCAAATTATGCAAAAGGATTGCTGGAAAAAAAGCCTTCAATCAGCAAGGCTATTTCCAAAACAATTGAACAGGGAGGGCAGATAATTGCTTTGTTTGTTTTTGCGCTTGTTTTTGCAGCAGTTATTGGAATAATTTTTTGGGGCTTGCTTTTGAGCATACCCTTGGCCGGGCTTTGGCCTTTGGTTTTGATGTTTTTGCTTGCAATTGTAATTGTTTATGCTTTGGCGAAAATCGCGTTTGTAATTCCTGCAATGGCTTGTGAAGGGGAAAAATTAAAGGCTGCAATCGGAAAATCTTGGGAGTTTTCAAACAAAAAATTTTGGACAGCATTATTGTTTCTGATGCTTGTTTTGATAATCAATCAAATAATTTTTGGAATAGGCTCGGCAATTTCAGGCCTTGTGGCTGATGAAGTAATCAGTGCAATACTGTTTGCAGTTTTCCTGGCTTTGGCAAGCGCTTATTCTGCCTTGGCAATGACATTTTATTATTTGGGCAGAGAATAAACTGGTTTTGCCAAAATTCTGTTTCGGATTGGGTTTAAAAATATTTTCAGTTAAAAAACCTACTATTAACATTGCCTTGGCGCCGATTAAAAAGTGAATTTTAATGGTTAAAATCCAAAAACTTGTTTTAAAAAATTTCAAGAGCTTTCGAAAAGCAGAAATTCCTTTTTCAGATGGGTTTACTGCAATTGTAGGGGGCAATGGCTGCGGCAAAACAAACATTCTTGATGCATTAATGTTTGTAATGGGCGCCACTTCGCTTAAGACATTGAGGGCAGCCAAATTGTCCGAACTTGTCAATACAGGGGCAATGGAAAATTATGCAAAAGTTGATTTGACAATAAAGCATAATGGCCAAAAATATGACATCAGCAGAATGATTGACAAGCAGGGGAAAAGCATTTGCAGGCTGAACGAGCAGAGAAAAACCCTGAATGAAATAAGCTCTTTGCTTGGAGAACTTGGAATAAAGCCAAACGGGCATAACATTGTTGTCCAGGGGGATGCAACAAGGATTATTGAAATGTCCCCTGAGGAAAGAAGGCAAATAATTGACGAACTGGCTGGCTTGCATGAATTTGATGAAAAAAAAGCCGAGGCTTTGAAAAACCTTGAAAAAGTTGAAATGCGGATAAAGGAAGCCGGAATTGTAATGGCTGAAAGGGAAAATTATTTGCAAAGCCTTGAAAAAGACAGGCAGGCTGCAATGGAATTTGGGCAATTGCAGCAGGAAAAAAAACAGGCAACTGCAACTGTTTTGCATTTGGAAATGGAAAAAAACACTTTTTTGAGGAAAGAAAACACTGACAAAATTTTTAATATTGGCGAAGAACAGAATTCCTGGCAGGCAAAAATAACAGAGGAAGAAACAAAAACAAGGCAGTTGCAGGAACGCTCGGAAGAAATAAACATGCTTGTTTTGAACAGCAGCAGGGAAACGTTTTCTAATTTTGGAATAAAAATAGAGGAAAAAAAAGCTGAAAAAATGCTTGCAGTGCAGAGCATTGAAAACAAGAAGCACCTGTTGGGAAAAAACAATTCAAGGATTTTTTCTTTGGGTGAAAAAATAAAGGCTTTTTTGAATGAAAAAAATTTTCGCGAAAAAGAACTTGCGGCAATTGAAAAAGAATTGCCTGAATTAAAAAAACAATTGGAGACGCTGAAGCATAGGAAAAAAGAGCTTGAAGAAAAGGGGCTGGGAAAAGAACAGGCAATAAAACAAATGGACAAGGCATTGGCTGGGCTGGCAGAAGAAGAAGCCAAGGCCCAGAAAGTATTGTTTGAGAAAAAAGCCGAAATATCTGCTTTGCGCAGGGAAATTGCTTTTGAAAAACTTGCCTTGCAGGAAACAAGCTCGGAACTTGAAAAGGCAAAAAGCGAGCTTGGCAGGAAAGAGGAGAAAAAGCACACGCTGGATAAATTGCTGCAGGAACATCCGGGCACGCGGGAAGAGCTAAAAGCAGTTTCAGAAGAAATCAAAAAAAACATTTTTGATTCAAAATCAAACGAATCAAAAAGAATCGACGCTAAAAATGCGATTAGTGAACTGCAAAAGCAGATTGCCACCTGTCCTATTTGCGAAAGCACTCTGACAACGGAAAAAAAGAAAAGCCTGGCAGAAAAAAAACAGGATTTGCTCGGCCAGTTGAATGTGCAATCCGGAATTCTCGCAGAGCACGCGAAAAAGCTTGAAGCAAAAAAAACCAGGCTTGAAAGCATTTTTGAAATTATGAGGCAGCTTGAATTTGAAACAGAAAATTTGCCGGAGTTAAAGCAGAAATATTCTTTTTTGGCTGCAAAAAAAGACAAGATTGCAAAAGCGCTTGGCGAGGATATTCTTGACCAGAGAGAAAGGGAAGCGGAAAAACTTGAGGCTTTTCTCGCTTCTGCAAAAGCCAAAAAAACTGAGAAAGAAATAGAGGCACGGGAATTTAAGGCGGAAGTTGGCTTTGAAAAAGTTTCAAGCTTGGCAAATAGCATTACTGACATTCAATTAAGAACAGGGTTGCTTGAACAGAAAAAAAACGGTTTTCAAAGGAACTGGGAAAGGGCTGGCGAGGAAATAAAAATTGTCGAGGATGAACTTGCACAGTTAAAAAAGGCAAACAGCGAAATGGATTCCGAGCTTGAAAAAACCAGTGAAAACATTATTCTTTTGGATAACACAATTGTTTCCCTGCGGGAAGAAATGAAAAAAGCCGAAATGGAAAGCAAAAAGCTTTTCGGCGAAAAAAACAGCATTGATGAAAAAATTTCGGCTTCCTATGAAAGAAAAAATTCCATCCAGCAGAAAATAAAACGGTTGGAACAACAGGTTAATGAAATAAAAATCGAGAATTCAAAGTTGGAAGTAAGGCTTTCGGATTTAAGCGAGGAATTTGCACAGTATGAGAAGGCGCCAAAAATAGAAAATGCGGATGAAAAACAATTGCAGAAACGCATAATTGAAATTGAAAAAAAAATTGCCGAGCTGGGCGCAATAAACATGAAGGCAATTGATTCTTTCAACGAATTGAAACAAGAAGTTTTGGATGTAAGGCAAAAACTTTCAAAATTAGACGAAGAAAAACTTGCAATAATGGATTTAATCCAAAAAATAGAAGTGAAAAGAACCAATTTTTTCATGAACTGTTTTAACGAATTGAACAAGAATTTTTCAAAAATGTTTTTGGAACTATTCAGCGGATTCGGGCAATTGTCCCTCAGCAATCCTGAAAATCCTTTGGAATCAGGGTTAATAATTGAATCAAAGCACAAAGGAGCTGCAATGAAAAACATTGATGCAATGAGTGGCGGAGAAAAAACACTTACTGCGCTTGCTTTTTTGTTTGCAATCCAATTGTACGAGCCTTCGCCGTTTTATATTTTTGACGAAGTAGATGCCGCCCTTGACAAAGAAAATTCATCAAAAATGGTGAATGTAATAAAAGAAATGAGCAAAAAATCCCAGTTTATCGTAGTAACACACAACGACCCGCTGATTCAAAATGCAAGCCAGATAATAGGAGTCGCATTAAACAAGCAGAAAAGCAGCGTAGTAGGATTAAAACTAAGGGAACAAATTGATTCACAACAAAACATGGTTTCAGGCTGAAGTGAAAAAAACAAAGGCAAAAACAAAAAAAGGGCAAATCAAAAAACACTCGCTTTTTATATTTAATGATTTTTTATTAACTAATGCCGAGAAGGTCTCCTTGGGCTGCACAACCCAAAATGGTTCGCCGGAAAGCCTGTCAAAAATTTTCAACAGTTTCTGTTTCAAAGCCAGCTCTTGTAGCGTTATCCATTCGGGACAGGGGAATTGAAAATGTTCCGTTTGAGGAAAAA
The DNA here is from genome assembly GCA_020053055.1 of Candidatus Iainarchaeum sp. Classification (GTDB taxonomy): domain Archaea; phylum Iainarchaeota; class Iainarchaeia; order Iainarchaeales; genus JAGVNX01. Next base: position 1,064 of record JAGVNX010000058.1, on the reverse strand, counting down.
CGGGCTTTTTTGCAGCGAAACCTATCGATTGCCGCTAAAGTATTTGCAGCCAGTGCAAGATGCGGAACGCGGGCTGCAGAAAAGGTAATCATGGGAGCACGCGGAAAAACTCCTGGAGAAACAATTGGATTGAGCAAAATGTCTACAACTGGGCTTGACCATTTTGTCAACCAGACAATCCAAGAAATTGTTTTAGCAGAACGAAAATTGTTTTCCGCAAACCTCAAGACAGGCATACAGGCCTATTTTAAAGCCAGAAATATTCCATTCGACAGAAACGCCTTTGATGCGGCCTATAACTATTATTTTGCTGAAGGGAGAAAAAAGTTTTCCGACATTCGACACCCCATGGACCTGGCTGATTTCGAAAGGGAATATCTATATGAAAGAAAGGATTTTCGCGAACTAGACCAAATCAACGCCGAAGAAGTAAACGCGCTTTTTTCCAAAGTGGTTGGCCGAACAAGATTGACACCAAACCAAAGAAGAGTCGTCAAAAAATGGCTCTCTGCACACCGCCAAGAACTAAAAAAAACGCGCACCCAGTTGCTCGAAGAATACAAAAGAAAACCCGGGGGATTGAAGCAATTGTTCCAACAACCACAGGATTCACCAGCCTGGACTGAATTCTTTAACAGACTCATCCAAATAAACAATCAGTTCATTGAACTGGCACGACAACAAGCACTGACCCCATTTTTGGCTCGGCCACGAGCAAAGCAAAAGCCAGCAACCAGAGAACTAACAGAAGCAACCAGAAAACTTGGAACAAGAGCCGAAAGAATGGCTGAATATGCTCCACACGAGAAAGAAAAACGAGCACGAACAGCAGAAGTTAAATCCAGAAACCAGCTGGCGAGTATCTCTGGCAGACCATTTGATTCAACCGAATACGCGCTAACAGCTATGACAAAAGAAAACCTACAAACCGGAAGCCTGTTCCGGGAACTGGTAAAAAAAGGGCAAGTGAACTACCTGCCGCTGAAGCGGCAGGCGTCCTTTGTGTCTTTAATTGAATGGTAACAATGTTGTTTGGCTGGGTTTTGGTTTTTCTGCTTTCCAGT
>JAGVNX010000029.1 GCA_020053055.1 Candidatus Iainarchaeum sp. | reverse complement strand
CTTAAATGGAACACTGCAAAAATAGCCGGTAAAAACTGAACAAAATAAAATCCTGTTTTTTGTTTTAAAATTTTTTTGAATTCTGATTTGGTTTTCTGGCAAAGATTAAAACCAGCTTTTGCTTTAAAAGCCAAGGAAAGCTTTTTTAACCACAAAGATATTAATTTGTACAGCAATTAAACACAAAATTAATTTTTTTTATTATACAAAAATTGCCCAGGGCAAATGCAAGAGATGAATCGAATGGGAGTTCTTGACGGCATTAAAAGCGTTTATTTTGCCAGCGAAGACAAATGGTACGGCTTTTGGGACAAGATTGATTCAAAAATACCCGTTTATGGCATTATTGAAAAAATAGACAAGGCAATCCCAAGCTTTGCATTATTCCTGATTATTATTATAGCACTGATAATTTTTGCTTCATGGGGCCTTATTGGCGGAATTTTTGTGCAATATGAATTTGGCGTAGTAGTGCTTGATTCCGATGGCAATCCGCTTCCAAATGCCCAGGTTGACATTTTGCTGGGCGACAAAAGCCTGTTGTCAGATTCAACAAACGAGTCAGGAGAAACAAAAACAATTATTGTCCCGCTTGGCACTGTATTAAAAGTGAATGCTGCAAAAGAAGGATTTTTAGAGGCATCCAAAGAAGCAAAAATAGAAAAGCCGAACCAAAAGCTAGAAGTGGCTTTAGAAGCATGGGAAGAAGAAGAAACAATAACAGTCCTGATAAAAGACGAGTATAACCAGCCAGTAACAGACGCTGTTGTGGTTACTTTTGCCTGCAAAAACCCCGGAATTGCGGCTCCAACAGAAAAAACAATTACAAACGGAAGATTAAGCGTAATAGCGCCAAAAAACTGCGGAGGCCTGATTGCAACGCTTGACAGTTCAAAATACGCAAAACTAAATTCAAAAGAACTGCAATCCGGAGAACAAACAGTTTTTTTGAAATCAATTGACAATCCGCCAGCACCGGAAAATCCAAAAAACGGAACACTGCAAGTGCAATTGAAATACAACAGTGAATTTGCAAGCGATATAATCACTGTTAATTTATACAAAGACAATGGCGCAGGCGGAATAGGGCCGCTTGACACAAAGGAAAGCGCAAACGGAACAGTTGAATTTACAAAAGCCCCGGGAACTTATTTTGCAAAAACAAGCGGAACAGACAAATACGGACAGGCTGTTTCAAGCATGGCCAACATTGAAGCCGGCAAAACAGCAACAATTGAAATCGCTTTGCAGCGCAACATTGCAGGCAAAATAAAACTCCAGCTGAAAGATGATTCCAGCAAGCAGGCAATTGAAAACGCGTCTGTTTCCCTGAAAAAAGGCAATGATGAAATAGAATCAAAAAAATCCGATGAAAACGGAATAGCTGTTTTTTCAGTAATGGAAGACACTTCCTACACTGCAATAATAGACTCTGAAGAATACTGCCTGAAAATCCTAAGCGGAGTGAGAATCAATAGTGCAATCCAGGCAATAGAACTGCAAAAATATGCAAGTGATTGCGGCGCAAGCCTGAAAGCAAAAGTATTGGACCAGGACGGAAAAGCAATAAAAGATGCAATTGTCGGGCTTTACAATGAAGAAGGATACAGCACAGGATTTGCAACAAAAATAAGCGATTTAAACGGAATAGCGGAATTTACAAGAGTCCAGTCTGGAAAATACAAGGCATTTGCAACAAAAGGCAGTTTTTCCGGATGGAGCGACACTGAAAATTTCCAGCAAAGAACAGCAGACCAGACAATGCTCATAGTAACAATGATTGTTCCTGACGGAACACTGAAAATAAACGTAACTGACAAGGACGGACTGCCCTTGCCAGGCGCAAACGTAACCTTCATCAATGCAATTACAAACGAAACAATCGGCGGAGGCTCAAGGCCTGTTGATGACGTAAATGGAACAATGGAATTTTTTTCACGGGCAGACAAAAAAGTTTTTTTTACAATAACAAAGCCGGGCTATGCGGATTTCACTTCAATTGTTTATCCAATAATCCCGAATACAACACAGGAAATAAATGCGGCAATGGAAAAAGAAATAATCAGCGGAGAAATCAAAATAGAATTACAAGGCCTGTATAAGGAAAACCAGCTTGCAACTGTCCTTGTGCCGGGAGAAACATACACTGCAAAATTGAAAATAAAAATCCCAAAAAACAGGCAATACGCGAAAATTGGCTTGCATGTAAGGACAGGGAAAAACAATCTCATGGAATTAGACCCCCTTGTAATAAAAGAAATAAATGTTCCGGGAAGAGCAGGCATAATCAAGGCAACAGCATTCAGGCCTGACAAGGATTATGAAGAAGACTCAAAAACAATTACAACGGATGATGCAAAATGGGTTAATGCAGAATGGACAGAATTCAATTCAGGCACAATGGAAATTGAGGCGACAATAAGGGTAAAAGAAACTGCAAAAGATTCCGATGAACTGGTTTTTTGGTACAGGGCATATGCAATAGATTCTGCCGGAAAATACTTAAGGGACAAAGAAGATAAACAGCTTGGCTTTTCAGAAAACACTGCCCAAAAACAGGCATTGTATGCGGAAGCATACCAGGCAGTTTATAATGTGGGGACAGAAACATTGTGCGATGACACATTCTGCTTTTCGGCAAGCATTCTGGATATTGAATCGGAATTGTCGGAATCTGTCCAGGCAAGCTATAATGCAAAATTGTACAAGAATTACCTGCTGGCATTTGCAATACTCAATTTTTCACAATCAGGGTATTTTTATGGCTCGGAATTAAGGATAATAAACGAAGACAATGGCCTGGAGCTTGGAAGCTATTCAATTAACAGCGCGCAAAACCAGAATGTTTCAGGAACCGGAGCAGATTCAAAAACAGAATGGCTTGCAACGGGAGATTTTTTGCCAAACACTTCAATAAAAGGAAACATCGGCTTTACAACGCAAAAAAACAGTTCTTCCCAGATAAAATTCCAGATACGGTCTGCACAAAGAATTGTTTTTGAAAAAACAATTACAATCCAGGTTGAAGCAAAAAAAGAATTTGCAGTCACAATTGCGCCGGAATTCCTGCCGACAGGAGTGGAAAACAAAATTACTGCAACAGTACTTGACAAGGAAACAAGCCTGGAAGTTGCAGATGCAACAGTAAAAATAGAAAACAAATTCAGGGACATGCTGACAACAACAAAAACAAATTCAAGTGGAATTGCAGTATTAATGCTGCCTGCACAACAGCCCAATGAAAAATTATTGCTCGTAGTTGAAAAAGCAGATTACAAGCCTTTTGAAAAAGAAATTGGCACTGACGACAAGATTGCCGAACTTCACCCAGAAAAAATCAGGATTAGCCTGAATGTAAAAACCCTTGCAGAAGGAGAAGCGGAATTCAGCATTGAAAACAAGTCAGGAATGGAATTGACTGTTTCAAGCCTTGAATTAAAAGGAAAACTTTTTGGATTGATTGATGCTCAAAAAGCAAAAAACTGGCTTGAAACCTTTGTCGGAGAAAAAATACCTGCAAAACAGTCAAAAAGCTTTTCCTTAAAAGCAGCTCTGGCTGAAATGGGAAAACGAGTAACAGAAACAAAAACAATTGAAGGCGCTTTAAGTGCAACAGTAAGCGCGCTTGGAGGAGAATGGGCATATGAAATCCCGGTAATAATAACAATTGGCCTCGGCGGAGAAGTTGACGACCCGAACTGCTTTAAAATCACAAAACACGAATGGAAATCCATAACAGAAGGCCAGACAATTGAAACAGAATTTGAATTGCAGAACAATTGCAGTGCAAGCGGAAACCCGGTTGCATTGGACAACATTGAAGCGCAAATCAACTGGCAAAGCAACGAAACAGGGTTATTCGCGATTTCTTCACAGGAAACGCAAACAGAACTTGTTTCAGGATACTTCAAAAGAATACTTGGAAAACTGGAAGCAGGGGAAAAAATAAACATAACTCTGAGCTTTGCCCCGAACTCATCGCTTGGCGGAGAAGCAAAAGCAGAAATTATTTTCAAAGCAAGCAATCCAAGCGAAAAAGCAGTCCAGGAACTGACAGACAAATTGTCAGCACAGATAAAAACAATAAACCTGTTCAACTGCATTGGCTTTGACAAGGAAATAATCACAATAAAGCCGGAAGGCACAGGCTCTTTCACAATAGAAACAACAGGATGCGGGGAAACAACTGACTTCAGGCTGGAATCCGACTTGGAATTAAGCAAAAAAACTGTTTCACTAAAAGACAAGGACAAAGCAACAATCGAGGTAATGGCACAAGGAGCAATGGCAGGCCAACACATAATAAGCATTTTTGCAAAATCAAGCATTGACACTGAAGAAAGATTCATCAAAAACATAAGGGTAAAAGTACAATCAAAAGGCTGCATTGAACTAAGCAAATTCGAATTTGACATTTACAAAGACCCAAAAGACCAGTACAGTGGATACGACACTGCAACACTGACAAACCACTGTTATGACAAAATAGAAAACATCAGCGTAACCTGGAGCGAAAAAGACATGCAAAAAGCCCAGGACGAAGGAATGCAGTTTGCAATGATAATGGGCCTTATGAACATGATGGGCCAAATGGGCTCTCCCACGCAAATATTCAACAAAGCAAGCGAAGGCGAAAGCTCTGACTGGTGCATGCTGGACGGAGGCACAGTGTTATACAAAAAAAGCGGAAATTATTATGACAACAGCGGAAAACAATATGCTTCCCCGCCGGAAGGAATGTGCCATCCATGGCAAAAAGCAACTATTTATGATTGTACAAGTGGAAAGCAAATAAGCGAAGAATATGGTTATCTCAGCGGCAACAATCTTTTAGGGTCAAACGGCCAGCCAAGAACAGATTTGACATTCCAAGACGGAAAATTATGCAAAAGTGTTGCACCGGCAGCACCAGCAGAAACTCCACCAAAAGTAGAAGCAGAAGAAGGATATTCTCTGCCAATTACAGGAATGGCAACAACTCCTGCTGACACAGGCAAAACAGAGCCTGAAACAACAGGCAGTGACACAGGCACAGGCTCGCAGGCAGGCAGTGCAGGAGCAAGCGGAACTTATGCAGGCAGGCCTGCTGACAAGCAGAGCACGATTACTGAACCGCCAGCCAAATCCAACAAAGAAGATTCAGAAAACGGCATGACAGACAATATGTCAATGGTATTATTGCTTGGAATGAGCCAGATGGGCGGAGGAGAACCAAATTTTTTGGCAAGCGCAATACAGGGGTATATGATGGGAACACAAATGGCTTATTCAAAACAAGGCGAAGGGCAGTTTTCATACGAAGCAATATTGAAAGACCTTGTTTACAGCAATTCAAAATTGTTGATTCCTGGCGCAAAAATAGAAAAAGGCAAGTATTCTGAAGAAGCAAGCGCAGACATTATTGTAAAAGACATTGGCAGCAAAAGCACAGAGCAAAGAGAAGACAATCCCTCATTGAACATTGAAAAAAGAAAACTGGCGTTTATCAACGAAGCAGGAGTTGTACAGCAAGACCCTTCAAAACCAATTTTCAGGATACTCCAGGTAAGAGGAGAAAGAATCGAATATGAAACAAGTTATGATTATAAAGAAGAAACAAAGCCAACCACAATAAAAACAAAGAGCAGAACGCAATATGTTGAAAATTTTAGGGTCCAGTTCAATGCTTTCAAGCCAACACGCACTCCAATAGAAGCAGGCCCGACTCCAAACTGCCAGCTTGGAACAATGTCAGGAGTCACAGGCGAAAATGCTGTTCCAAGAGTTTTATTGCAATGGGACTGGACAAGCATAAAGGATAATTCTTGCGATGAAGGAAACCCGAATTATGCTTATTGCGACGCAGTGCAATTCAGCATTGAAATATTGAAAAAACTTGAAAAAATAAAAAATTTTGTTGAACAATTCAAGCCATTTGACTGCCCAACCAGCGAAACCACTGCATCAGTTGCAGAACAGGCATTATCAGATTCAGGAAAAGACTTTGCAATTACAAAAATCCAGGCACAAGGAACAGGCACTGATGCAAACATTATTGTTACAATAGAAAACAACAATCCGAAACAAGCCAATGGAAGCGTTACAATTAATATAAAAGATTCAAACAATTTCACTGATTCAAAAAAAATTGATTTCTCAATTGTAAGCAGGGAAATGGTTTCCGCAATATTCACTGGATTGCCGTCAGGAAACTATGACATTGAAGCCTCAATTGCAATGCAAACCTGCCCTGATTGCGAAAACACTGATACGGCAAACGATGCAATAAAAGCAAAACTAAACATGACTTCCGCAGGAGTAGGAAAATGCACTCCGTATAACACAAAAAGGCTCAAAGACTTTTTGGAAGCAGCTGAATTCAACGGGCATGCAAGCTGGACTCCAGCTCAAAAAGAAGAAGTCCTCAATGCATTGAATTTCAATGCTTACCTGATAAAAGACGCGTATCCAGAAGATTTTAGAAAAGATTTCCACGAATACTGCGTGCACAAGTCTTTCTTTGACTGCCCTGAAATATACACAAAAAAACAGGGTTTAGGAGAATTCTTCAACAGCAAAGAAAATTTCAAATTTGATTACGGAAGCTCCGAAACAACGCCATTGCCAGCCGGAAAATACAATGCAGTGCTGAACATAGAATTCAACAATGACAATTGGAATTTTTTCAATAACAACAGCCTGGGCGCAACAATAAAAATAGAATTGACACAGCTCGACACTCCAAGGCCAGATAATGCATTTTATTACCTGCCATTTGACGGCAAAATCGGAATAGACTCTGAAAATGGACGGCAAGGCTACGGAGTAAATTACAAAGGAGGCCCTGAAATACGCATAAACAATTCCAGTGAACAACTCGTTACTGCAACAAGCATTCCTTCAAGCACGCCTGTTTACGGCGCATGGGTTACGGGAGAAGAAAATAAGGCTTTTAAGACACTAAACGCAGATAAGAGAGGCATAATAATGGAAATAAAGGCAACAGATGAAAGCACCAAAATCAATCTGAGCCCAAGCTATGCAACTCCAGTAATAATGAATGTTTCCTATGGCAAAGGAGAAAACGCTTATGGCTTTTATTCCATTGAAGTTGACAATTCTCCGCAAAGCACTCTTTCAAGAATGATGCCCTGGAATGGAATAGGGGTTAACTGCAAAGATTTCAAAGACATGGCAATGACAGACGCCTGGCAAAACAATTGGGACTTGCACGGAGGCATTCCTGGAAACACAAAGTGCGCTACAGGCACTGAAATAACAGATTATGGCATTGAATGGTGCAAGCCGTCAAGAAAAGGCAATGTATACCTCTGGGGAATAATTTTTACCCCCCAAGGAAGCAACAGCATTATGAAACGCAAAGTTTATTCCGATAACATGCAATTAATAGGCCTGGACAACAGCGGAACGCAAATCGGCTTGAACGGAGTGCCAGGGCAAGCATTCAACAGTTACGGAGCATCAGGAATAACTTCTGTTGAAGATGTTTTAAAGCTTGTAAAAGAAGGCAGGGTCTGCGTAATAGGCGCTAATAACAGGGTAAACAGCCAGTTTTTCTGGAATCCAAAACCAATATTGGACACGCTTGGCGACAAAAAAAAGGCATTTGAAAAAGAATGCATCCCAGCACAATAAAAAAAAAAGCTTTTTTTCCCACCTTGTAAAGCAAAGCTTTACGAGGCATCGCAAAACCTTGTTTTGCAATGAGGCTTTTTTTATAAAAAAAAAGGCTTTTGCGGAGCAATTTTTGATAAAACTTTTGAAAGCGAACATCGCGAAGCATTTTTCCCAAGGCTTTTTTTTATAAAAAAAAGGCTTTTATACTTGAAAGCACTATTTTTCTGCTGGTATTGGCCATGATTGATTTTGTTGCTTTCAGCTTGTTTGAATTCGGCAGTGACATGATTTTTGTATTAAAAATTTTCATGCTTCTTGCGATTATTTCTTTTGTCTGGCAGCATTTGGGAAAAGGGGCGATTTCCGTAGTTGTCATTGCAGGCCTGGCTTATTTGATGCTGATGTCCCCGTTTTCATGGTTTTTTGAATCCACTTATGTTCTTATGACACTGTTGATGTTTGGAATCGGCGGAGTGTTAATTGACTTTGTGTTTGCATTCCCTGGGCTTGGAGCCGGAATGGAAAGCCAGGTTGGTTCTGGAAAAGACCTTGCTGAAAGAGGGCAAAAATTTAGCAGCGGCAGGGAAAGAATGCATCCTCCAAAAATGGGGCTTCCGCCGCCCGTATAAGCAATGAAAAAATAAAATTGCAAAATTTTTAATTAAAAAAAAGTGGTTGTTTTGAACGAACAGGGAAATTTGATTTTGATAATCATTGTTGCATTAGTGGCAATAATTGCATTGCCTGCGCTTGTAATGGTTGCTTTTCCCCTTGTTGACATAATAATGCGCCTAATTCTTGTTTTCCTCATTTTTTCAACAGTAAGAAGCTATTTGGGAAGCAATATTTTCACAATACTTCTTTCCGGAATCCTGATTTATTTTTTGGTAATCAGGTATGCTTATGTAACCGCAACCCTTTATGTGCTGCTGTTTTTCCTCTTGGTATTCAATGTTTTTTCAATAGTAATATTTGGAATAGGAATGGGATTCAGAAAAGGGTAAAAGATTTGGGGAACTGGAAATCCTTAAAAAACCTTGAAACCACAAAGTTAATATAAAAAAATTGGGATTCACATGAATTTTTTGTTGCCAATTGCAGCAGGAGCGCTTGAAGCAGACTTAGTAATTGTGCTCACGCTTTTCTATTTTCTCTGGATTTTTTCCTGGGGAAAAAAAGTTTTGGGAAGCGCAAAACTCGCGGTTTTATTCGCACTGATAATAACCTACCTTGTTTTCTTCTTGCACCCGGAACTAGTGTGGATACCAGTAATAATCTTTTTCCTGGCAACATTCGGGACAAGCATGTTTGACAAAGTGCAAGTATTCAAAGGAAAAGAGTGAAAAAATGGACATTTTTACCTTCATGATTGCAATCGTAATGATGATGCTTGCAATACAATTCCAGCAAAACTGGCTTGCACTCGGCATAGCCGCAGTGCTTGCCCTCACAACAAGGGACATAAAATCAATTGTTCTCCTGGGAATTTCTGCAATAATAATTTATCTTGTTGCAGACAGCCTCAAGGAACTCTGGCCATTTGTAGTCTTTGGATTGATTATCCTGGCAATTATTTTTGGCATTGGCAAAAAACAAGAAGCCTCGCCATATTCAATGGACATGGGCATGGGCGGGGGAATGGACGAAGGCATGCCGCCAATGGGATTCGGCTAAGCCTTTTCTCTAAAGAGAAAAGCCTTGGGAAAAGAGCAATTTGCTTCGCAAATTGTGGTTCGCTTTGCTCACATTAAAATTTACAAAAATTGCGTTGATATGTTTGCAATAATTTTTCTTGGATTGCTTGCAGCAGGATGCCTTCTTTTTGAAGCAAGACAGCCAGCAATAGGAATTGCCTGCATAATAGCAGCTTTTTTCCTGGCAATAGCAAAAATCCTGAACAAGCTTGGCTCTGCAACAAAAAAAACTGCAAAAGCAATTGGCCAAGGAATTCCAAATGAAGTTGAAAAAGCAGAAGGCCAGTTTCCAAGCAATGCAATTTGGGAAGAAGGCCTAAAGGAAATGGGTGACAAGGCGGGAAAACAATTATTTGCACCCGGAGAATACCCCTACAAAAGAGGGCAAATGGAAACTTTTCACTGGAAATACAAGGGAAATGCAAGCGCTTCATCCGGAGCAAAAAAATTTGCCGATGCATTCAAAAAGCTCTTGGGAATGCAATAAAAAAGAACAAACAGTATTATATTTTTTCCACAATTTTCCTGTTGGTTTCCAAAATTTTTTCCAGCAGGGATTTTGAAGCAGAAACCATTGCCTTCAAATCCAAAACCTGTTTTTCCAAATCAAAAATTTTTTGGTTCAACAAAGCCAGTTGCGAAGCAAGGCTCTGATTGCTCGGCTCTCCTGAAAGAGCATCAATTTTTTCATGCAGCCTGGAAACATCCTGGTGCATTTCATCAATTTTTCCGGAATGCTCTTCAAGCTTGTTGTGCGTAACTGTGTGCAATAATTCCTGTGTTGCATACGCATCCTCAGAACTTTTGGCATGAAAAATTTCTTTTTGCCCAAGAACTCCTTTTGCCTGTGCAAGATACTGCTTGATTTCGCTCTCGCCCAAGCCAATGTCTTTCAGGGTTTTGACAATAACATCGTCTTCAATGCCGGAATCAACCATTTTTTTAATAGTGCTTGCCACAACTTCTTCGCTAACCATAAAAAAACCATCACACAATTTTTCTTTCTTTTCCGCCCTGCAAAAGCCTTGCTTTCTATGCGGGCCAAAGAAAAGGGCAGTGGGGAAAAAATTATATACCGCTGTTTTATAATATAATTATACTTATTTAAATAAATTGACTTTTAGCCGGCAATGCATAAAAAGTGGTTATATTTGGAATTTCTCATTAAAGAAGGCCCGTGGAAGGAATTGTTCAAGGGAACAATGGATAACCAGGAAATAGCGATTTATACAAATCCAAATTTGATAATCCTTGTTTCCGCAGTGGAAAAAGAAGGCGACGTTCCAATTGGAATTATTTTGGAAGCCCACAAGGTTTTTCATGCTACCGGAGAACTGGAAGCATTTGTCTCGGCACTGCCAAAAGAAACCATTGCAATAATAAAGCACGATGAACATGAAACAAAAAAATTTTTGGTTGTCGCGTCAAAGCCAAGCTATGCCAATTATGATGAAGAAAAAGTAAACCTTGGGCTTGAAGAAATCCTTCAAAACCTGGAAAAAAGCTCGGAAATAATGAAAAACATTACAATCGCTTACGACTTAGAATTGACAGACATAAAAGACACTCCTGATGAAACAAAAGAAGCTTTCTTTGCACAGCCATTGCTGATGCAACTGCTTTCTCCAAAAACAGGAAAAGGAATCCAAATGAACGAAGAAAACAAGGCAATAAGCTTCGGCGAAGTCACGCTTGGCCTTGCAAAAGACAGCAGAACAGTCAAAGAACCAATGGTTATTTTCAAAAAAACAATTATTTCCGAAGGAAAAAAAGCGGAAAGAATGCACGCCATGCACATACTAATCGAAGGATGCATGCTTTCCGGGGCAACAGCAATAATCCTTGACTGGGACAATTCTTTTTCAGGGCTCACAAAGCCGACAAAAAACACCGGCGAACTCCAAAAATTTGGGGTGGAAATAGACCCCATAGGATTTCCCGTAAAAGACTTTTTTGCCGGGGAACAGATAAAAACAGAAATTTCAACAATCAGCCACAAAGGATTTACAGAAATCTTTGGTTTCGGCAACAACCCTGCAAGCAAAAAAATTTTGGAATTAATGGGAGAACAAAAATTCGGGTCAATGCAGGCATTTTTGAAAAGAGTTTCCGAAGAAAAAACAGAAGGCCATTTCAATGAATACCAAAAACACTGCGCACTAAGATTCCTGCTGCTTGTAAACCAAATGTACGAAAACATTTTTGGAGAGCAAATGGACATAAAAAAAATATCCGAAGGCGGAATAAAAGGAATAAGCAGGGCAAGCATTATCCATTCTGAAAACACTGACGACAGGACAAAATTATTCATAATAAACTCGCTGTTGAATTCCCTTTTAGAATTTTTTTCAAAAAAAGGCGAATTGAAAAACCTGAAAGCCATTGTTTTCATTCCCAACGCATCAAAATTCCTTGCAAGGGAAGAGCAAAACAAAATTGCCGAAGAAATAATAGAAGACTTAAAAAAACTTGAAAAATACGGAATCGGCTTTGTATTGGAAACAGAAAAAGAAATAGAACTGCAAACAGCACTAAGAGACAGCGCAGAAACAAGAGTAATCCTGATAAAAGAAAACGATGCCGGAATCCAGGTAAAAAACCAGAAAGTATACAGGGTAAACCTGAGGCCAGGGCTAAGCACCTGCACAGAAAAACTTTTCGCAGCGCAAGGGGCCTGAGAAAAAACTCTGCGAAACAAAAAGCAGCCTTAACAAAGAGCGCACAATGCATGGCGTTTAATCTCATGGGCTTTCAAGCAAAAATGCAACTGGCGACAAAAACCAGGCTATTATCCTGAGAAACCCAAGTAAACAGAAAGCTTATTTCTTTTTTGCTTTTTCAAGCTTTTCGTCAATCATGTCCCTTACTTGCGAAAGAGTGGCAAATTCAAGAGGGTTTATTGAATCAATTACATATTTTAATTCCTGCAATTGCTCTTGAGAAGCGGAAAATCCCTTCAATTGTGAAAACTGGGCTTCAAGTTCAAGGATTTTTTTGTTCATTTCCCCAAGCCTTGCAGTTACTGCCTGGGCATCTCCACTGCCAAGCCCGGAACCGGAAGCAAACTGCCCGGAAGAAATTTTTTCTTCAAGGCTGGAAATTTTTTTGTTCAAAACAATCAGGTTTCTGCCCAAAATTTTTTCGTTTCTCACAACATACTTGATTTTTTGGGTAATAATCAGAATAGAACTGCTCAGGCTTCTGATGTCTTCCCTGATAGCAGTGATTACGCCAATTGCCTTTTGCGGAACCTGTTGCTGGCCTTCGCCATGGGCGTGCCTGTCCTGAACCTGTTGAATCCGCGAGCCTGAAAAATCCTGTGCCATAAAAAAACCAACAAAGCAATTGTATATTTAATAACAGAATTCTTATTATTAAAACCTACTGCCTAATGCAAAGGCAGTTTTTTTATTTCAATAACTGAGTAAGAGTCGAGCCCAAAAGCTTTGTGGCCTGAAAAATAAAAACCCCTTTTTCTTGCAAACTCGGAGTTTTTTCCAAAGTGCTTCTCAATATCAAAAAATAAGATCTCGGGGGGGTATGAGCATGAAACAAAAAGACTGCCGCCTGGCTTTAGCAGATAAAAATACCTGTTAAAAATTCTTTGCCGACGCAACAAAGAATCTACCTTGTTCAATGGCCCATAAACATCAATTATCATGCCATAGCGTTTTCTTGTGGAAAAATTTTCTATCGGGGAAACTCTGACTTCATCAACCATTCTGGTTTTTTGTGGGCTTCTGCGAGTTGCCTGTAACGCGCACTGACAAAAGACTCTTTGGCATTTCCAGAAATTGTACTGTCCCTTATTAAGGCACGGGTTTTGGAGCTGCTCTTGTAAGGAAGCTTTGGCATCATAAGGTTAACAGCAGTAACAAAAACCCTGTTCCCAAATATTGCCTTCAAGCCAGCTGAAATCCCCAGAAAGCCTGCGCCAGAATCAAGCACATTTAACTTGCCGCGCTTTGGCAATCTTTCCCTGACAATTTTCTCCAAATCAAAATTTTCTGCTGTTTTTAAGTCATTCAAATTTCTATCAACAGGATACCCCCTCGGGCTAAAATGTTCACGCCTGTGAAATCTGAATTCTGCTGCAATTTGCCTTCGGCAATCCTTAGACAAATAGGTTCTTTGCAGCCAGCTGCCATGCCTCCTGCCTCTCTTGGAAACCATGAAACATTATTAGGCAAGCAGAATTTTTAAGTTCATTAGCATCGGAAAATTGTTAATAAAAGCTTGCTTGCAATTAGTAAATATATGGTTCTTGAAAAAGAAACAGGAATTTTGCTTGACGTGGATTATGAAAACATCGGGCCGGATTCTGTAATCCAAGTGTTCTTGCGGACAAAAAAAGAAATTCTGGAATTCTTTGACTTTCACTTTAAGCCATATCTCCTTCTCATCCCAAAAGAAAGCATAAGCCTTGACAAAACAAAAAAAATTCTTTTGCAAATTGAATTCGGGGAAGAAAAATCAAAAATTTTTGCAATAGAAGAAATTGAAAAAAACAGGAAAAAAGCCTTAAAAATTGTTTTCAAAAGCACAAAAAATTTGAAAGATGCCCGCGAAATATTCAAGGAAACAAAAGAATTTGAAATCAGGGAATTTGACATTCCATTCGCAAGAAGATACCTGCTTGACACTGGCCTTGCGCCAATGACAAATGTTGAAATACGCTTTTTTGAAAAAAACGGCAGGCGCATAATCAGCGAAATAAAGCCCGCAAAAACAGAGGCAATTGGCCTGAATATTGCCGCAGTGGACATTGAAACTTATTCTCCTGGAAGATTCAGCAATCCGGAAAAAGACCCGATACTAATGATTTCGTATGCTGGCAAAAAAGACAGGCTTGTTTTCACAACAAAAAAACAATTGGAAAAAATGCAAAACTGCAGGGTTTTTGAAACCGAAAAAAAAATGCTGGAAGGCTTTGTTGAATTTGTGCAAAAACAAAAATTGGACATTATTGTAAGCTATAACGGCGACAATTTTGATTTCCCCTATTTCAAGGAAAGAAGCTGGCGATTAAAAACAGGATTTGGCATTGGCTTTGAAAATTCCCCAGCCATAATAAAAAAGAAAGGAATTTCCGACAGGTCTTCCAGATTCAAGGGAATGCAGCACATTGACGCTTTTCACATGCTGAAAATGCTTTCACGGTTCGGAGTAGTGAGCATAATAAAATACGATTTGGAAAGCGTGGTAAAAAGGCTTTATAATTATGAAAAGAAAAAAATTTTTGCCAAAGACATAAACAAAATCTGGGAAACAGACACAGGCCTTGAAGAGCTTGTGGACTATAATCTGGAAGACTCGGTTTTTGCATTGAGAATCGCGGAAGATTATTTGCAGTTGCTGGTTGAATTCTGCGGCATTGTAAAGCAAAGCCTTTTTGACGTGAGCAGGGCAAGCGCATCGCTTTTAGTGGAATCGCTTTTGGTTAGAAAAGCCTTTGAATTAGGCGAACTGGTTCCAAACAGGCCGTCTGAAACAAGCATTTCTGAAAGAATCCAAAAAACTTTCAAAGGAGGCTATGTAAAAGAGCCGATTGCAGGCCTGCATGAAAACATTGCTGTCCTTGATTTCCGAAGCCTTCATCCAAGCATAATAATTTCGCACAATATCAGCCCGGAAACACTGAATTGCGGGCACAAAGAATGCATGCAGGGAAAAAACCTTGCTCCTGACAAAGACTGGTTTTGTGAAAAAAAACAGGGATTTTTGCCAGTAATATTGAAAGATATTCTTGGAAAAAGAATTGAAATAAAAAAAGAATTGAAAAAAACAGAAAAAGGCTCCAAAGAATTCCTGAAATTGAATGCAAGGCAGCAAGCCATGAAAATCCTGTTGAACTCGCATTATGGTTACCTTGGATTTGCGCGCAGCAGATGGTACAGCATGGAATGCGCCAGGGCAGTAACAGCCTGGAGCAGGCACTATATAAAGGAAGTGATTCACAAAGCGGAAGAAACTGGTTTTACTGTCCTTTATACAGATACAGACTCGGCGTTTTTGGAAATCCCGAAAAACAAAAAAATTGAAGACGTAAAAAAATTTGTTGAAAAAATAAACAAGGAACTGCCGGAAGCCATGGACTTAGAATTGGAAGGATTTTACAAGCGCGGAATCTTTGTGACAAAAAGAGAAGGAAAACAGGCTGCAAAAAAAAGATACGCCCTGATAGACTTTGAAGACAAATTAAAAATAGTCGGCTTTGAATATGTGCGGAGAGACTG
This sequence comes from Candidatus Iainarchaeum sp., assembly GCA_020053055.1. GTDB lineage: Archaea > Iainarchaeota > Iainarchaeia > Iainarchaeales > JAGVNX01. Next base: position 7,305 of record JAGVNX010000029.1, on the reverse strand, counting down.
GGCAAGAATTGCAAGGGAAACGCAAAAAGAAGTGCTTGAAACAGTGCTGAAAGAAGGAAACCCGGAAAAAGCAGTTGAAATAATCCGAAAAAAAATTTTGGAATTAAAATCAGGAAAAACCCCAAAAACAGAGCTAGTTGTGCTGACACAAATTCAAAGGCCGCTTGACAAGTATGTCAGCATAGGCCCGCATGTTGCAGCAGCAAAAAAAGCAGTGCAAAAAGGAAAAGAAATAGAAACAGGCAGCGTAATAGGATACATAATTACAAAAAGCGGAAAAAGCATTTCAGACAAGGCACAGCTAGAAGAATTTGTAAACGAAGGCAACTACGACGCAGACTACTACATAACACACCAGTTGGTGCCAGCAATCATCCGAATAATACAAGAACTCGGCTACAGCAGCGAAGACCTTTTGCACGGCGGAAAACAGCAAAAATTAGGGTCGTTTTGATAATTCGCAAAGATTTAAGCCTTGTTTGAATTAAAAGTTTAAACAATATGCCAAGAAAACTTGATCGGCGCAAGTCATTTGTACTAACTGAAACACAAAGGCTTTTTGGAACGCCCCTAAGAGGGCCGATGATGCGCCCTCGCATAAATGACACAATACCCTTACTAGACAGCAGAAGAAGACTTGGAGGCCTTTACCCCAGTATTACTGATGCTCGCTATTTTGATCCTAGTTCTGAAAGCAAGCGGAAAGGGGACTGGATTCGATTAGAAAGAGACCTTAAGGCAAAAGGAATTGAACCAAAGTTGAGAAGAGATCGTTTTGGAAAATTAGGCGGAAACTGGTTTGAGATAAGGAAAAATGGAAAAATGCTAGGTGTTAAAGATTCCCGGCACTTATTGAAAACTCTCGCACAAGAAGCCGGGGGCAGGGGCATTCTTGCAGATTGGCAAAAACAACAACAAGCAGAAGAAGGCTTTCTCATTGAGGAAGCTAAAAAAAGAAAAGTGAAGCTGAGATGGGGCGTAGCAGAAAAACCGTACGGATTTGCAATCCATAGTTTGAGAGCCTTAAGAGAAAATGGCACAGAGTTTTCGCCTCAAGAAGAAGCCAGAATTGTACAAGAAATTGAGGAAAGTTGTGCTCTAAAGATAGCAAACCTAATGCGACAACAAGAAGCAAACTTTAATGGGCAGGTTTTGGAATTTCTTCGGAAAAAAGGATACCATGGCATTGTAAAGCATGGCAAAACAGCTACGCCCTATGAAGATGTAGTTCCACATACTTGGATTGAAATTTTTAAAGGCAACTTTCCTGTGGACGAAGAAATACGCGCAGACTTGGAGAGAAAATTTTTCCGCCAATACAAAGGGGCATCATAATAATCACAATAGCCTGTATCTCAATTAGTCCAAAGTTTTTTAATAATTACTTTGTATTACTTGATAATATGGAAAACATTAGCATTAAGCTGGAAAGCGCAGTTGCAAGGCAGATTGAAAGGGACATGAAAGAGTTTCGATACAGCACTAAAACAGAGTTCATCAGGGATTCCATCAGGGCAAAATTAAAAGAGAATGATGCAGAGAGGGCAAAGAAAAATGCCTGGAAAGCGCTCTTTGCAGCAAGAGGCATTTTTAAGGGAAAAGGCAAAGCAAAAACAGAGGAAGAATGGTATAAGTGGCGCATGGAATACGGGGAAAAATTAGCTGAAGAACTTGCGAAAAAATATAATTTAAAGATTTAATCAATTTCCTCTGGCAAAATGCAATCCGCTAATTTAATCTCCCAAAAATGCGCGTCCCTGCAAACCAAAATTGCCGCTTTGTCCCTGGCAATAATTGAGTGCAAAATGCCAGAGAAAGGAAACTTTCTATTTGTTTTACTCCAGAAAGAGAGCGCTTCAGAAACCTGCTGCTTGGAATAATCAATTTTTACAATAATATCCTTGAAGCTTAAAAAAACCTGCCCTAATCTTTCTTTTGAATAGTATGTCAAAAGTTCTTTTTCAATTTCAGGGGAAACAAAAACAATCCATTTTCTTAATTGGCATTTTTTCAAAAATTGAAATGCAAATTCGCCCAGTGGCCTTATGCTGTCTTTCCTGTCTTCAAAATAGTCACGCCAGATTGCAGTATCCAAATAAAACCTTTGCATGAAAAAAATCTGAAAGCGAGAATTAATTAATCGCAGCCCTAATAAGACAAATGCCGAAAACGCATAATTAATTGCATTTTTTAAACTCTTTTTTTCAAGAAGTTATAATCTGGTTATTCTAATTTTGGTTTTTTTATGGCAAAAAAAGAGGAAAAAGAAACAGAAGAAAGTGTGCAGGAAAAGTATGTTAAAGCAGGCAAAATACTGCAAACAGCAAGGGAAAACGCAAAAAAAAGAATCAAGCCTGGGCAGAAACTGCTTGAAATTGCAGAAAAAATAGAGTCAGATATCATAGAAATGGGGGCAAAGCCTGCTTTTCCAGTAAACCTCAGCATTAACGAAACAGCAGCGCATTTTACTCCTGCTTTCAATGAAGAACTCACCCTCAAAGAAACAGACCTTTTGAAAGTTGATTTGGGCGCCCACATTGACGGGTTTATTGCAGATGCTGCTTTTTCCATTAATCCAAGCAATGATTTTGCAAAACTAATTGAAGCAAGCGAAAAAGCACTTGAAAATGCGCTTGCATCAGTAAAACAAGGCGCAACAATCGGCAAAATAGGCGAAGAAATTGAAAAAACAATCAAGGCATACGGATTCAACCCAATTCAAAACCTAAGCGGGCATGAACTGGGAGAATTCCAGCAGCACGCTGGAATTTCAATTCCAAACATTAGCAGGAACGATTCAAGAAAACTTGAAGCCGGGCATGCTTATGCTATCGAACCTTTTGCAACAAACGGAAAAGGCTTTGTAAAAGAATCAATGCAATCAGAAATTTTTGCATTAGACGAGCCAAAACAAGTGCGCAACAGCCAAGCACGGCAAATCCTCGAATTTATCCTGGATAATTATGACACATTGCCTTTTGCAGAAAGATGGATAGCAAAAGCAAAAGAATTAAAATTAAGCGAATTCCAAAGAAAAATCGCAATGCGCGAATTGCTAAAAAACAAGTGCATCAAAGCATACCCTGTCCTGAAAGAGGAAAACGGAAAACTTGTTTCACAAACAGAAACCAGCATTTTTATAAATGAAAAAGAAGTAATAATACTGCTTTAATTAAGCCTTTTGAAACCAGCCTTTTCTTTGAAAGAAAAGCCTGGTGAAAAGAAGCTTTCAAAAGCCTTGGCACGATGTCAAGCAGAGAAACATTGAAGCAATATTTGACTGCTTGAAATCGTGGGGAAAAGAATTAAAAAAAGCTGGTTTAATGATTGACAAAAAAACAATTGTTTTCGCAGCAATAATTTTTATTGCAATAATTGCCGCAGCCGCCCTATTCAATGCAGCAGGCCTGAGCATTGCACAAATCCTTGACATAAAAAACTTGAAAACAACAATAAGCAAATTTTTGTCGCCTGAATTCATAGGATTCCTGATTATTGCGCCGCTTGCATACGCTTTTGCAATAATCGCAATGCGCAAAAACGAATCAATGCAGACACTTGCAATCTGCAGTGCAGCTTCTGCAGCCGGAACAATAGCCTCCCTTGCAGTGTTTCCAAACCTGGCATACTACCTAATAATCGCAATTTTTGCAATTATTTCAATTCCAATTGCAATGTATTATTCAACAATTTCGTTCAGGGAAATGAAAAAATTCATTGTTTTCAGGGGAACAAATTCTGCAATCCACAAGGGAGCATTGCTGATTGCAATAGGAATAATTATTTTCAGCGCAACAGCAATAATGCCAAAAACACAGCAAACAGCAACAGAATTCGAATACAACATGATTGAATTTATACTCGGAGAAAACACTTCAGGCTTGGCAGGGTTTTCAGGCACTGGGCTTTCAGAAAAACTTGCAGACAACCTCATACTTCAGCAAAGCCAATTGTTAAGCCAAATGACTGCAAACCAGGTTTTTGAAAACCTTAAAACAAAAACAGACTCTGATGTCATTGCTTTTGTCACGGCAACAGAAGCATTAAAACAACAATTGGCAAGCCCAGTATACAGAAACCAGGTAATAGCACAAATAAAAGCAAACCAGGAAAACGCGCTGGAACAATCAGGCATAGACCAAACGCAAATAATCCAGATAATAAAAAAACAAATGCCAATAATGCAGCAATTCGAAAACTGGTTCTGGGCAATAATCGCGCTAATGCTCATAGGAATAATCCAATTGCTCTTTGCAATAATAATCGCACCGCTCGGCGCAGCATACACCCTCATCTTAGACAGGGCAATGCCGGAAAACAAAAAGACAGATGCTTAAAAAACCATTTCCCAAACTATTTTATACAGGCCCCATTGTGTAGCCTGGATAGCACGCAAGCTTGCGGAGGCCTTTTCTCTAAAAGAGAAAAGCCCTGGGAAAAGAGCAATTTTTCACGCGAAAAATTGTTGCCTTCGGCAATCAAAAAAAAATTATTTTTTTAAATTGGCTTGCAAAGAGCTTGTAGCCTGGGTTCAAATCCCAGTGGGGTCATTTGCTATTGAACAAAGCAAAAATTGGCTGCGTTGGCCCCATAGTATAGCCTGGATAGTATGCTGGCTTCCGGAGAGCCTTTTCTTGCAAGCAAGAAAAGCCTCGGGAAAAGAACAGTTTTGCTTTGCAAAACTGGAATTGTTTGCAAAAAAGATAAAAAATTGCTAAACAAAATTAAAGCTTGGAACAAGCCAGTGACTTGGGTTCAAATCCCAATGGGGTCATTTGCTATTGCAACAGCAATAGCAACCCCAGTTGATGGTTTCCCAAAGCTTTTTTCAAAGAAAAAAGGCTTTTCAAATCCCAATGGGGTCATTCCAAAAAATATTTCCAGTGAATTATGTGATTAAAGCAATTTTTTTTGATGCTGGCGGAGTTTACCTTAAAGGCAGCTTTGTTCAATTCGCCAACAAGGCTTTTCAGGCCCTCGGGACCAACAAAACCGTTTCCGAAAGAAAAGAGGTTACAGTAGATGAAAGGTTTAACAGAGGCAAAATCAGCATACGAGAATTTTTTAAAAAATGCTTTACTGTGCCAATTTCAAATGAACAAAACAAACAGCTTATTAAATTGTGGACCAACAACTGGAAGCCAGAACCAGAAATGATAAAGCTTGTGAGCCAATTGAAAAAAAGATACAGATTGGGAATGATTTCAAACTCAGACCCAGTAAATTTTTTCAATTACCTGAAAAAAGGCTGGTTACGCCCCTTTGAAGTGCTTGTGTTATCACACGAATTGGGCATTTTAAAACCAGAACAAAAAATTTATCAAATCGCAATCCAAAAAATCGGATTAAAACCAGAAGAATGCCTGTTCATTGACGACCAAGAAAAATGCATTAAAACCGCACAAAAAATAGGAATGAAAACAATTTGGTTCCAATCTATTGAACAATTAAAAAAAGATTTTAAAAAAATCGGGATCCTATATTAAACAAGTTCAGGCGGCACAGGGGAATTAGCATGAAATATTACATTGGCTCAGACCATGCCGGGTTTGCATTAAAAGAAAAATTGCGAGAATCCTTAAAGCAGGAATTTGAATTAATTGATACTGGGGTTTCCAGCGAAGAAAGAGCAGACTATCCAAAAATTGCTTTTGAACTGGCACAAAAAATTGCACGCGAAAACGCAACCGGCATTCTTGTTTGCGGCACTGGAATCGGAATGAGCATTGCTGCAAACAAAGTTAAAGGCATAAGAGCAGCGGTTATTTATGATGAATTCACAGCGCAAATGGCAAGGGAGCACAACAATGCAAACATTGCCTGTTTGGGGGCAAGAAACATTACAGAAGAAAACGCTTTGAAAATAACAAAAATTTTTTTGTCAACAAAATTTGAAGGCAACACAGAAACAGGAAAAAAGCACCTGGAAAGAATAAGGCAGATAAATAAATTTGAAGAAAAATAATTATCTTCCTCGCTGCAAGCAAAATTGCGAAGCAATTTTATTCTTTTCCCAAGGCTTTTCTTTCAAAGAAAAGGCTTATGCAGGGATATGGAAGCGGTCAAACTACAACAGACGCTTAAAAATTGGGATAATATGCAATTCGAATTGAGAACAAAATCCGAGCTTGTTTCCAAAGAAGATATTATTAAAGACTTGCGAGGAGTGGCTCAGAAATTAAATAAAAATAGCATAAGCGAAATGGAGTATAATAAAAATGGGCGATACACGCACAAAATAATGGTAAAAATATTTGGTTCTTGGAATAATGCAATAAAGAAAGCGGGATTAAACATTGTTGTGAACAAAACTATTTCCGATGAAGAATTATTTAAAAATCTGGAGAAAATTTGGGTTACGCTTGGGCGGCAACCATTCTATTCCGAAATCAGAAAGCCAATTTCCAAGTTTGCAGTAGACACATACTGCAGAAGATTTGGCGGTTGGTCCAAGACTTGTGCGCTATTCATAAAGCACAAGAATAAAAATTCACAAATATTGTTCAAGAGTACAAAATCACGAAGAAAAACCCTGTCAAGAGCAATAACTGAAAGGCTGCGATTAAAAGTATTCAAAAGAGATAATTATAAGTGCGTAATTTGTGGTAAAAGCCCAGCCACTCATTTAGGCACAATTTTGCACATAGACCATATTAAACCATTTTCAGATGGCGGGGATAGTTCAATTGAAAATTTGAGAACATTATGCCAAAAATGTAATCTAGGTAAAGGAAATCAAAATTATTAACGCTGTTTTTGCACAGCAGTTACAAATATTTTCTCAATTGGAACATACAAGGATTAATCTGAAAATATGGGACAATATTTTATTGCGGGAGGGAGGACTCGAACCCCCGTAGCCACTAAGGCACTGACCCCTGAAGCCAGCCGAATTGCCACTATCGGACTCCCGCACGAGAAAACAATGTTTTTAGCCTATCTTCTCTTTTAGGCAAATAATTCTGCTCCAAAAAATCTTTTAATAGCTTCACTTGGGACTTTGGAATGGAAAAATCGTACTGTGCGTATTTCCCGTCTTTAAAATACGGCTTATATGTCTTTGCACTGACTCCAAGTTCTTTCATAAGGGATAACAAATCCTCTACAAGCACTTTGCTTTTAAAAGTAGCGCCCATTCCCTTACCATGTTTTCCCAAATCGCTATCTATCAATCCAGCGATAAATGCGGCTTTTTTATCTGGCAACAATTGCTTTATACTATCTGGCACTTTTCCATTTCCTGATTTGTCTCCGGAAGGTAACCCGACAATTTTGGTAAAAAATCGATATAATGCTTTATTACCT
>JAGVNX010000075.1 GCA_020053055.1 Candidatus Iainarchaeum sp. | reverse complement strand
GTTGTCTTTCCTCTTACAATTAATTCCATGAAAATATCATTGACAACTTCTGCACGCGGTTCAGCGCGCAATTCTGCAAGGCTTGGCGTTATGCCTGTTCTGAGTATGGCCTGCTTGCGCTCCAATTTTATTTTTCTTCTTCTGCTTCCCCTGTTTGCGCCCATATTCTATCCTTTCATTACTGCCATTGGCAGGTTCTTTGTTATTTTTCTTCCAATCCCGCTTAATTCAACAGATGCAATTACTTCATCAATGTCTTTGTATGCTTCCGGTGCTTCTTCTGCAAGCCCTGCCCAGGAAGCCCCTTTAACAATCTGGCCTTTCAGTTCAAGGTCTTTTTTTACTTGTTCTCCTCTTTTTTGCTGCATTGCAGAATGCCTTGACATTGCCCTTCCTGCCCCGTGGCATACAGAAGCAAAGGTTTCGTTGAGTGCAGTTTCTGTCCCTACAAGCACATAGCTTGGGGTTCCCATTGAACCGGGAATAATCACAGGATGCCCAGTAGTCATGTATGCTTCCGGGTTTTCTTTTCTTCCGCTTGGCATTGCCCTTGTTGCCCCTTTTCTATGGACAAGCAGTTCTTTTTGTTTTCCGTTTATTTCATGTTTTTCAAATTTTGCCACATTGTGGCATACGTCATAAACAAGGCTCATTTCCATGTCTTCTGCTTTTTGCCCGAATACTTTTTCAAACCCTTCTCGTATCCTGTGTGTCATTGCCTGCCTGTTTGCAAAGGCATAATTGACTCCGCAATTCATTGCCTGCAAAAAATCCTGGCCTTCACTGGAATTTATTGGCGCACAAGCCAACTGCCTGTCAGGCACTTTTATTTTGTATTTTTCCATGGCTCGCAGCATTTTGTCAAGGTAATCTGTTGCAATCTGGTGCCCTGCTCCTCTGCTTCCTGAATGAAGCATTATTACTCCCTGCCCCTGAAACAAGCCGAATTTTTTTGCTGTTTTTTCGTCAAAAATTTCTGAAACCTTTTGAATTTCCAAAAAATGGTTTCCGCTTCCCAGTGTTCCTGACTGGTTTAATCCGCGCTGGAACGCTTTTTCAGAAACTTTTTCCGGATTTGCATTTTTCATCTGGCCTTTTTCTTCTATTTTTTCCAAGTCTTTTTTCCAGCCATAACCTTTTTTCACTAAATAAGCTGCGCCCTGTGCAAACAATTCTCCCAATTCATCTTTCTTAAGCCTTATTTTTCCTGTTTCCCCGATTCCTGCCGGAATCAGTTCAAAAAGAACATCAATCAGTTCCTTTAATTTTGGCTTTATTTCTTCTGCAGTAAAATTTGTCCTAATCAGCCGGATTCCACAATTTTGGTCAAAACCAATAAAGCCCGGGGAAACAACCCCGGTTTCTTTTTCAAACGCCCCTACTCCCCCAATTGGCGGCCCATAGCCTGTATGCATGTCTGGCATTCCAATTGCATATTTTTGTATTCCGGGGAGAGTTGCAGAATTTTTTAGCTGCTGAAAAGCTTCTGCTTCAATTTTGCCAAGGATTTTTTCTGAAGCATAAATCCTTGCCGAAGCTCTCATTTCGCCTTCTTTTGGAATTTCATAAACCCCTTCACGAATCTTCTGCATTATTTTCACTACAAGTATATGGCTTAGTAATTATTTTATTGTGAATTGGTTCCTAATTATATTGATTTTTATGCCAAAAAGGCCTTTCAGGGTTTTGGAAATTGGTGTTGGTGAAAGCGCAAGAAAGCTTGTGGATTTGTCTTTGAAGCCAAGCCATGCTGCTGTTGAATTTGTCGGAGTGGATGCTCGCCATGTCAGATACGGCAAATATCTTAGGGAAAAAGGATTAAGCCTCAAGCCGAAAAATTTGCAGGTTAGAAGCAGGGCTAATGCAATTCCTTTTTTGCGGGAACAGCCTGATGAAAGTTTTTCCCACATGTATGCGCATTTTACCTTGGAACATATTGATTATGCTGGGAGGCAAACCCTTTTTCATCATGTAATGCGCACTCTGAAGCCAAATGCGACATTTGCAATTGTTGAAGATGCCCCCCATTCGAGGCAGTTGAAATCTGAACTTGAAAAGGCTGGTTTTGTTGTTCATGCAAGAAGGATTTCTTCTCAAGAATTGTTGAGGCTTGGAAGCGAGCATAGCCAGCTTAATGTTTTAGAGCACATTAGGGCGATGCAGCTTTTTAATTTTCTGCCTGAGAAAGCGCCTAAATGGCTGAAAGGGCTTCGTGGACCAAAAACGCGAAAAGAATTTGAAGATTCTATGGTTAAATGGTATAGGGATGTACTCCGTAAAAAACTTATGGCAATACTGGGTAATAATTCTTTGGAAGGGCAGAAAGCAGTTCAACAAATTCTTTTGGATATTCCACTGTATTGGTCGCAAAAGCCTTTTGTTGTGATTCGTGCAAAAAAGCCTTTGAAAAAATCTTGAATTTTTTTTATGTGTCGCAGACTGCCTGTGCAGACCAGATTTTTTTTTCTTTTTTTAAATAAAAGTTGTTCCATGTCACTGCTTTTACAAGAGTTTTCAACTCATGCTTTTTTTTGTTGATTTTTTCCCCAAACAATTCTGCAGTAAGAGAATTTTTTTTCTCGTTGATTTTTATTTTGAATTTTGAAAAAAGCAGTTTTTTTGTTTCCATCTGGAAAAGGGTTTCTTCCAAAAATTTGTGCAATAATTCTTCTGTGTTTTCTGCTGAAACTCTTATTGCAAGTTTTTGTTTTGCAGCGACTTTTTTGATATTGCATTCCACAGAGTTCATTGCCAATGCTGAATTTGCAAAGCATTCTTCAATTGTTCTTCCGAATGCCTGAAACTTTGCGTCAGCAGCGTGTTCTAAAAAAACAAATTGCTTCATAATCAACAAAATCTGGCAAATAATTTAATTATAATCTGCCTTTAAGAAAACAGGTTTTGCTTTGGCAGCACTATTATTCCTTTGCCGCTCTGTATTTGGTATGGAACAAGCTTTTTGACATGGGCAGAGCACCTTAACTTCAGTATTTCGAGTGCATTGTATCTCTGGCCGCCTGGCGCCTTTATGTTGTATAACACTATTACTCCGTCTGCCAGGAATTCTTCTATTCCTTCTCGGCTGTAAATTTCGGGATTCTGGATTGTTTCCGTAATAATAAGGTTTACTGAATTGAAGCTCGCGAGCTTGTCAAAAAGATATTGCAGGTATCTCCTGTAATTTTCTTCGTCATTTGAAAATGCAATGCTTAAAGCGCTAAGCGAATCTATTACAATCCTGTCCGGCTTAAAAGGAAAACTGAAACTGTTGTCATCAATGTTCATTGAATCGCATTTTTTTTTCAATGCCACTTCCACAAGCCTTGCTATTTTCATTCCATCAAGCCGGGTTATTGTCAAACAGCCTTTTTTTTCAAGTTCTGAGATGTTCCAGCCAAAATTTTCAGTTAAATTTTCCCTTATTTTTTCCACGCTTTCTTCGAAAGTCAGATAAACGCATTTTTCGCCTTTTATTGCCCCGCTTAGTATGGACTGCATGCAAAAAGTTGTTTTTCCTGTCCCTGTTCCCCCTGAAACAAGTATGTTATCACCGCGTTTTACGCCGCCTTTTTCAATGAGCTTGTCAAAATCAGAAATCATCAAGGGGACTATTTCCCGTTTCTCTATTTTTTGCATAAAAACACTTTTTTTTTGATTGGCTTGTTTTGAATGTTGCAGCCAAAACCAGCAGTATTATTTTTGTATTCTCCTGCTTTTATTCTTTGCCTTTCAGCTCATCAAGGTCTTCCCTGTATTTTGCCAGAACCTCGTCAAAAGTTTTTCTGTCTACTGTTGGCCGTTTGTAAAAGCTTTCCTCGACTTTTTTTATTTTTGTTTCAATTTCATTTTTTTGCTGCTCTTTTTGTTTTGTTGTGTTTTTCTTCCTGAAAAACCATGTTCCGAATGCAATGCCGGCTATTGCCAAGGCAATGCAGATTATGAAAAAAAAGCCGTTTTTTTCCAGAAAATTTTCTTCAAAACCGGTTATTTTCATGGAAAATTCTTTTTTTCCCAAATTGCCAAAAGAATCGTATCCAAAAATTTTGATTTCAATGAGCCCAAGGTCATTATCGCTGGGCGTATATGTGGCTGCAAAGCCTTCTGCTGTTTTTTTAAAATCTATTTTTTTGCCATTTATTTCTGCAACAATTTTGCCGTCTTCCACAGCGGCTCCTGTGCTGTATTTTGGCGCTACAACAATTTCAATCGGCTTTGCAATTTTTGTTTCATAAAGAGTGGGCCTTAAAACATTCAGGATTAATTCTGGCCTTGAAATGTTTATTTGCAGGATATTTTCTCCGCCAAACCTTTCTTTTTTTGATGCCACTTTTTCGGATATGACAAACACATTGTAATCTGCCGGTTGCACTATTGCTGGAATAGTCAATTCTCCGGAATACACTCCGGTTTCGCTTTCCTGCAGCAAAGTTTTGCCAATGTGGGGAAACCAGGCATAAGTGGTTGCCCGTTCAACAGGCTTTCCCGCATCTGTAATTTTTACGCTGAAATAAATTTTTTCAGTTGAAAAAAAATTTTGCTTTGAGGGGCTGAAAAATTTGATGAACAAAAAAGCCGATTCATTGGAGTTGGTTATGCTGGAAAAAGCAGTGTTTCTGTCTTCTCCTTGTATTGCAATGATTCTCCAGTATCCGCTTGGGTCGCCAAAAGCCACATTGTAATCAAAATAAAAATTGCCGTCACCATCGGCTTCTAATTCGTTTTCCTTTATGGCCATGCTTTCCAAAAAAATTTTTATTGTGAGTTTTCCAGGGTTTGCATTGCCTGTTATTTTCAGTGTTTTTCCTTTTTCAATGTTTTTTTGCGCGTCAATGCTTATTGCCGCTGCATATGGCAGCAAAAGTGCAAGCCAAGCCAGGAAAATCAAAACAAGAAAACTACCCAAATTTTTTTCCATGTTTTTGCGCCTCCAATTCCATGGCCTTGCCTTTTGCAACAGCGGATTCTGCATTGTATTTTGTGGCAATCTTGTTGAATTCGTCTCGGGTAATGCTGCCTTCAACAAAGTCCCTGTCTGCTTTTTCCATTAGTTCGGAATAGAAAGCAATTTTTTTCTTTATCCTCGAAATCTCGAGATTGTATTTTATGCGCCTTCTTAAAAACCACAAGGCTATTCCGGCTATTGCAATAATAATTAATAAGTGGTAAAAATATTCTCTTAAATAATACTGAATTGATATTCCTTCCACGCTCAATTTTGTGGAAAAAGCCCCTTTGTTCTGGAATTCGTCAGTAAAATCTATTACAAAATCAATTGTGGAATCGGATAGCTTTACAGTATATTTGCCGGAATAAACCCCTGTTTCTTTATACTCGAGCAGCAAGTCTTCCAAGTTTGCTTTTGCAGGCACTGTTTTTGTGTAAAGCGGTTCCCCATTGTCATAGTACATTCTTACAGTGAAATTTACTGTTTCGCCAACTTGAATCTGGTTTGTCATTGGCGACAAGAGTTCTGTTTTTATTCCAATGTCTTTTATGTTGAGCTGCAGGTTCAGGTCGCCGCTTTTCCATGTGTTTTCTGAAATCGCTTTTGCGTTTATTATAAAGCTTTGTTTGCCAATCGGCATTGAAACAGGCATTTTCATTGCTACAAAGAATTGGTTTGAGTCTGCTTTTTCAAAAGGGGTTTTTGTTCCAAGCGGCGAAGTAAGCTCAATATTTGCATCTTCAATTTCTTTTCCAAGGTCATCGGAAATTTTTACCAGCAAAAGCAGGTCATTGCCCCTCCTGTAAAACAAAGAGAGCGGTTCAACCAATTGTATTTCAAGCAGGGATTTTGCTTCGGGGCTTTTCATTTGTATGCTTATTTCGCTTTTGGCATTGTTGTTCAAATCGTCAATGAAATCAAATTTTGCTTTCCAGGTTCCTGCAGAATCAATTAGGGCAGTGTGCAATTTTGCAGTAAAAATGCCTTCTGCATTTGTTTCAACCGAAATTTTGTATTCCTTGTTTTTTGCATCAGAAACAGTCAAATCAAATTTTTTTTCCAAAGCCTGGTCGTGCCTTGCAACTGTTCCGGCAAAAATAATTTCGTCGCCCAAATAATAAATTTCCCGGTCTGTTTTCAGGCTTGTTGTAAGCTCGGGCTTAATTTCAAGGCTTATTTTTTTCAGCAAATGGGTTTTTCCAATGCCTGCTGCAATTGAAACCGGAAAAATTCCCTTGCTTTGGCTTTTGCTTATCCTAAAAGAAGCCCCAAAGATGCCGTCTTTCCACTTTCCATCATTGTAGTCTCCATTATCATGCATTTGCAGGTTTCCAAAAAAACCCCGCACAGTGAAATAATCCGTGGCCAAGACATTTTTCTGCGTGTCAAAAACATGGGCATTTATTATCACAGTATCGCCGCGGAGAAAAGTAGTATTTGCATTGGGAAGGTCTATTATAATTTCAGAATTCGGGTTTTGGCAGTCAGCAGGGCAATTTGAATAATCTTCACCTGTTTCGCAGTTTCCATTGCCACAGCTTGCCATTGCAATTGGCACTAAAATTAGGAATGCCAATAGAATAAGGCTTGTTTTGCATTTGGGTTTGAGAAACATCCAGAAATAATAGGCAGCACGAAAATAAAAATCTTACTCCCTGTTTTTCTTTTGAAGGGAAGGCTACAAAACTGTTTATAAAATTTGCTTATTTGGCTGGCAGCATATTTTAAGTAGGAAAACCGGCAAATGCAAATCAGGGTTATTCTTTTAGTTCAATTTCTAAATGGACTGCTTCCGGAACTTCCACGCGCATTATTCTGCGGAGAGTCCGTTCGTCTGCTTCTATGTCTATTATGCGTTTGTGAATGCGAAGCTGCCATTTTTCGTATGTTTCTGTTCCGCCGCCGCAAGGCGCTTTTCTTGTTGGAATAACAAGTTTTTTTGTAGGCAAGGGAATTGCCCCGGAATGCTTTACGCCTGTTTTTTCAGCTACGTCCAGGAGCTGCCCGCAAATTTCTGTAAGCTGTTTAAAATCAGGGCTTGTGAGCTTTATCCTGGCTTTCTGCATTCCCATCCACCTTTTTTTTTAAAAAGCTTTTCTTTTTAAGAAAAGCTTTATGAAAAGAATAAAAATTAAGGGAAATTGGAAGTAAAAAGAACTTTACTTCCGCGCTTTCTTTTAAAAAGAAAAGAAAGTGTAGGAACAATGCTAAGCAATAAACCTTTATGCAATATTTGCCTGCTTGGCATTGTTTGCCCAAAGAAAAGAAACTTTAATCTTTGTTAAACAAAGGTTCTCCTTTTTTACTTTGTTCTTGGAGTTACGCTCAAAACAATTCCTGCAGCAACTGTTTGCCCCATGTCCCTTATTGCAAATCTTCCAAGCTGCGGGAATTTTTTGTATTCTTCCACTACAACTGGTTTTGTCGGGACAATTTTTACTATTGCAGCGTCTCCGGTTTTCAAAAATTTTGGGTTTTCCTCTTTGGTTTCCCCGGTCTTTACATCAAGCTTCTTTTGGATTTCTGTGATTGTGCATGACAATTGGGCAGTATGCAAGTGGAACACCGGCGTGTATCCGATTGGAATTGCCGTAGGGTGGTTTAATACCACGATTTGCGCCGTGAATTCTTTTGCAACTGTTGGAGGGTCTTTTTCGTGGCCTGCAACATCCCCTCTTGCAATCTGGTCTTTTGTCAGGCCTCTTACATTGAATCCAATGTTGTCTCCGGGTTTTGCTTCTTTTAATTGTTCATGGTGCATTTCAATTGTTTTTACTTCGCCAACCACTCCGGGTGGATTGACAATTATTTTGTCTCCTGGCCTGAGGATTCCGGTTTCAACTCTGCCGACCGGAACTGTTCCGACTCCTTTGATATTGTAAACATCCTGTAATGGAAGCCTCAGCGGCTTGTCTGTAGGCAGTGATGGTGCCTTGAATTCGTCAAGTGTTTCAAGCAATGTTTTTCCAGTGTACCATTTCATTTTGTCTGATTTTTTGGCTACATTGTCTCCAACCCATCCTGAGATTGGAACAAATTTTACAGTGTCAATTTTATAGCCCACGCTTGAAAGCAGTTTTCCCACTTCGTCTTTTACCTGCTTGAATCTTCCTTCATCATAATTTATTTCGTCCATTTTGTTTATTGCAATAATAATCTGCTTTAAGCCCATTACTTGCGCTAAGAATGCGTGTTCTTTTGTTTGTGGTTGCACTCCTTCTTTTGCTGCAACAACTAGAACGCATGCATCGGCTTGGCTTGTTCCCGTTATCATGTTTTTTACAAAGTCTCTGTGGCCTGGAGCATCAATTACTGTAAAATAATTGTTTTTTCCTTCAAATTTTTTGTAGGCAACATCAATTGTTACTCCTCTTTCTCTTTCTTCTTTTAATTGGTCCATTACGAATGCGAATGCAAAGGTTCCTTTTCCCAGGGCGTCTGCGTCTGCCTTGATTTTTCTGTATTCCTGTTCGCTCAAAGAGCCTGAGTCGTATAAAAGTCTTCCGATCGTGGTTGATTTGCCGTGGTCAACGTGTCCTATAAAGACAAGATTTATGTGTGGCTTTTCTGCCATTTAAATTACCTCCAATAAAAAATTTGCCACCAATTTTTTTAGAGGAAAAATTGGAAACACGTTTGTACTTTAGTTTAATAGTTTGGCTTTCAAAATCTTTAAAAACCAATGCTTTAAAGCCAAAAATAAAAGAATTTGGCTGCCAAAAGTATTCCAAAAGTTTTGTGGCTGCGGCTTAACTTTTTTGGCGTGAGCGAAGCGAACCACAATTTGCATAGCAAATTGCTCTTTTTCCAAGGTTTTTCTCTTCAGAGAAAAAGCTTTATTCCAAAAAGAATTGCCATTGCTTTGGCTCGGGTTCAAGGCCTTTTCTTTTTCTGACTTCCGTGATTATGCTTTTTTGCAGTTCTTTTGGCAAAATTTCGTAGCCTGCATATTCTGCTGTCCAGACTGCCCTTCCCTGTGTTGCTCCGCGCATATCTGCGCTGAATCCGATTAATTCTTTTACCGGTGCTTTTGCAACAATTACTGTTGTGTCGCCTTCTGTCCGTATTTCTGAAATTTGCGTTCTTTTTGATCCAAGTTCTTTTGTCACTGCCCCCATGTAATCTCTTGGGACAGTGATTGACAATAATTGTTTTGGTTCAAGCAGAATATGGTCTGTTGAAAGCATTCCTGCAAAAATTGTTCTTGTAATTGCCGGCAATACCTGTGCAGGGCCCCTGTGAATGCTGTCTTCATGCAAGGTTGCATCATC
This sequence comes from Candidatus Iainarchaeum sp., assembly GCA_020053055.1. GTDB lineage: Archaea > Iainarchaeota > Iainarchaeia > Iainarchaeales > JAGVNX01. The sequence goes on along the minus strand of JAGVNX010000075.1, from coordinate 20,154 downwards.
AAGAATTACCATTACTCCAAAGCATTTTTCTTTTGCAATTGGGCCTTCGTTCATTGCATCTTCAAATCCTTGTATTACAAGCTCTTTTATTTCATGGAGCGCTACGATTCCCCTTGTGGAGTCAACAAGAACATTGTTGTTGTGCACACACCACGTTTTTTTTGACATTTCTTTTTCAAATCCGCATTCTTCCAGCTTTGACATTATTTCCTTGTCTTTCAGCCTTATTTTTGCCTCTATTTTGGCTTCAACAAGTTTTTGCAGAATTTCATCCGGAATCGGCTCTACTTTTATTTTGAATTTGTTATGCCTGTTAGGAGAAATTCCTTCAAGTGTTTGTGATGGTTTTGTAATTGTTTCCTTGTAAACAACAATTGGCGTGCCCATCGTAATCGGAATCTTGTGTGTTTCTTCTATTCTGTACCTGTTTACGTCAAGATGCAGTTCGCCCATTCCTGAAAGCAGGTGTTCGCCGGTTTCCTGGTTGATTGAAGCTCTGAGATTCGGGTCTTCTTTTGAAAGCTGCTTCAAAACCTGGATAAGCTTTGGCAAGTCTTTTGTTTGTTTTGCCTCAACACTCACTGTCATTACCGGTTCAACTGATGATTTGAAGCTTTCAAATTCTTTCATTTCTATTGTGGATATTGTTTCTCCTGCAAACACTTCTTTCAAGCCAACTATTGCGGCAACATTTCCCGCTTCAGCCTTGTCAACATCAATAAATTCCGGTCCCATAAAGACTCCGACTTTTTGGATTCTGATTTCTTTTTGCATTCCCAATAATTTCACTATAACCCCGTTTTTGAGAGTTCCCGCGTAAATTCTTCCCGTTGCAATATCGCCTACGTGTGGATTCACGCTTACATCTGTAATCATCATTGCAACTTCGCCAGTTTCACTGCAAGCCTGCATTGCTTTTCCAATTTCGGATTCAAGGTCCCCTGCCCAGATATTTTTGATTCTGTATTTTTGGGCTTCAAGCGGGTTTGGCAAATGGTCGCGCACCATTTTTAAAACAACTTCATAAACCGGGCTTATTTCAGCAAGCTTTTTTTGGTCATCATTTTTTAAGTGTGCATAAATTTGTTTGAAATTGATTTTGGATTTTTGCATGTATGGCACTGAAACAGCCCATTTTCTTTTTGCAGAGCCGAATGCAACGCTTCCGTTTGCAGGGTTTACAAGCCATTTTTCTTTGAACTCGTCAGCGGCATTTTTGCTAATAAGGCTATTTATTGCAGTAATTACTTTTACAAATCTTTTTTGCATTTCCTCTTCAGAAACTTTCAGCTCGTTAATCAGCCTGTCAACCTTGTTGATGAAAAGAACCGGTTTTACATATTCTTTCAGTGCCTGCCGTATTACTGTTTCTGTTTGGGGCATTATTCCTTCAACAGCATCAACAACAACAATTACCCCGTCAACTGCCCTCATTGCCCTTATTACTTCTCCTGTGAAGTCAACATGTCCGGGAGTGTCAATAAGGTTAATCAATGTCTTTTCGTTTTCATAATCAAAAACAAGTGAAATGTTTGCAGCATTGATTGTTATCCCTCTTTGTTGTTCTTGGTCCTCGTAATCCATTATCTGTGCTGTTCCAGCGACTTCTTGGCTTATCAGGCCTGCTGCTGCAATCAGGGCATCTGAAAGTGTTGTATTGTGCACCACGATGCCTTCTGCAACAAAATTTTGGTTTTCCGGAACACTGAAATCATAAACAGTTTCTTCAAAGCTTTTTTCAATTTCTTTTATTTCTATAAAAGCCAAGTCATCAATGCTTGGAATTTGAATTTCTTTTTCTTTCAAAAGAGTTGCCGTAATCTGCTTGTAGGTTTCTCTTAATGGGGCATAAGAAAGATTTTCATATTTGTAATAGTGGTGGCTTATGCTTGCTTTGCTTTGTTTTTGTTCTCTCAGTTTTTTCAAGCCTTCGCAGGGAACAGTGTCGCATACAATGCTTCCAACAGATTTTTGTCCAAGCATTTCTGCTTTGAACCTTTTTTCTTTTAAAAAGAAGCCTATTTGTTCATTAAAATTTTTTACAGAATTTCCAGTAATATAAACTGTGTTTTCTTTTCCAATAATGGGAACACAGCCAAATCTTGTAAGCACTAACTGCAGGTCTTGTATCATTTGTTTGCTTGCAGTTGAAATTGAAACAGCCGACCGAGATTTTTCAACTGTTCCATCGCAGTCAAAATATGCTTTCAAAAGTTCTGCCAGCAAATAATTTGGCGCTTGTTTTGCAAAACAAGATATTTTTACATTATGCGATTTTTTTTTCAGGGGGTAATCAAACAGTGCATTTAGAACATGCAGCAAAGTCGTATTTGTTTGGTATTCAAATGTTTTTCCTGCAAAATTCCTTTCGATTGGCGTAAATCCGAGCTTGCGGCAGATTTCTTCAAATTTTTTTCCAAGCTCTTTTTTTCCAACAACAAACCTGTTGTAAGAGCCGTCCCCGATCATTAATCCTGCCAAATAAAAAATTTCGTGCCAGTTTTTTGCCCAATCGATTTTCACGCTGTCTTTCAAGCCGATTTTTTCAATCCAATCAGATGCTGCCTCGAGTTTGAAGCCAAGGTCATTGCACAGAATCACAAGATCGGAAAGGAGATATCTGCCTTTGTGCAGTGTTTCATAGTATGTTCTTTTAGCTATCTTTTTTTTTGTTGTTTCGCAGAAATAGTTGAATCCTTTTTCAGAAATTTTTTCTTTAAGCGCTTCCGAACTGCTTTTCTTAAGCAGAACATAAAACGGCTTTTTAGCCAAAAGCTTTAACGCATTCGCGTCAATGTTTTCCGAATTTTCGCATTCAAGTTTTCTTGGAACAACAATTTTATCTTTTATTTTCAGTTCTTTTGCTTCCTTAAAATTAAATTCAGCTCCGTCAAAACTAAGGTATTTGTGTTCCGGTGTTGTAGAGATTTCGTTGCCATTCCTGAGCTTGATTTTTAGCATTTCTCCGCCTTTCAGTTTCCATGCGTGTGAAATGTTTTTCTTCTCAATTTTTCCTGTTTTTTTGTTTACGGAAAAAACAGGCACTTCTTTCTTGAGTGCAAAAACACTTTTTTCATTGTCTTCGATTGCTTTTTCTCCTGCAAGAACGCTTTCGTTGTACAGTTGTTCAGCGCTTACAATTCTTCCGTCTGCCAGCTGTATTCTTGTTTTTGGTGCAATGCATTTTCCATGGTCAATGTGTGCTACTGTTCCAATGTTTCTTATGTGTTTTCTGTCAGCCATCATTTTTTCTGACAATTCTGCCATGTTTTCTTTTTTTGTCATTTGCCCACCGTTGCCCTTTTCTTTTTTGAGAAAAAAGAAAAGTGTAAGTTGCCCAAAAGAAAAAATCCTGAATATTTGATAAACAAAAAGAAAGAAATTTATTTTTAGTATAACCAATTTCCCTCTTTTTAAAAAATGATTTTACCTGGAGGCTTTTGCGATTCTTTCCACTTCGTCTCTTCTTTTTACGGAAAAGCTTTTGTTGTCTTCTTTTGAAGCCGCAATTATTTCTTCTGCAAGCGCATCTTCGGCTTTTTTCTTGTTGTTGAAGCTTCCTGAAAAAGCAGCCAATGCAATGTTTTTCAATGCTTCGTCAACTCTTTTCAGAGGCGCAACATCCACGGCCTGAGTGTACATTACCCCGCCTCTTTTTATTCTTGTAACGTCTTCTCTTGGCGCGGAATTTTCAATTGCTTTTATCAAAACCTGAACCGGGTTTTGTTTTGTTTCCCTTTCTATTCTTTCGAATGCTTTTTCCAATATGTTCATTGCCTGTAATTTTTTTCCGCAACTGTTTCTTCCCCTGATGTATTTTCCGCTCATTTTTCTTTTTCCCTGGCCTGAGCGCATTACCTTGTTGATGAGCCTTTCAACAATGCTTATGCTGGCTTTTTCAAATCTTTTTTTTGCCACCCTGCCAAAGGTATGCGGAATTATTTTTGCCTTCAGGTTCACGTACCTTGCAAGGCCTAAATCTTTTATCTGCAAGTCTTTTGTGTCCCATTTTCCAAAAATCAAGTTATCCATTCAAATTCACCAAAAAGCGCATAAGTTTTCCAAAGAAAATAAAAATATTTTTTTTCCATGGCTTCCTATCTTTTGATTTTTTCCTTTTTGCCTGTTCTCAGCATTTCAAGGCTTTGATTGTTCACATGAGTGACTCTGAATTTTACGCCCCAAAGGTCTCCTTTTGGACCGCCTTTTGCCCCGCCAATTCCTTCAACTATTACTTCATCGTGTTCATCAATGTGCTTTATTGCGCCATCATAAGGGGCAAGTGCTGTCAATTGCCTTCCGCTTTTTGTAAGCTGTACTCTTACGCATTTTCTGATTCCCGAGTTTGGCTGTTTTGCAGTGACTCCCCGTTTTTCCAGTACAATTCCCCTTGCTTGCGGAGCTCCCTCTAATAAATCATATTTCTTTTTGGAACCCCTCATTTTTTTCTTGTAATAAGGGTCTTTCCAGTGCCATTTTTTCCTGTCGTCTTCAAGGCTTCTTGCTGCGAATTCTCCTCTTGCCATAATATCCGCCAAATTTTAAATTTTTTTTCCAGAAGATTTTACCTGATTTTTATTTCTTCTATTCCATAATCTCTTTTTGCAATTTCTTTTATTCTTTTTATTTTTCCTGAATTGTTAAGCATTTTGCTCCGGTTTTCAGCGTCAACCCCAATTATCAGGATTTTTTTCCCATGTTCTTCCAAAGAATCAATTTTTTTGAATTCAATGTTGTAAAACGCTTTTTTGAAAAAATCATTTGCGCTTTTGGAATATTCAAAAATTTCAATGTTTTTTTTCAGCCTCTTTTTTAGCTGGTTAATGTTCAAGGCGTTTTTTCCAATTGCCTTGCCTAATTCATCCGGCTTAACAATGAAACTTACAGTATTGCCTTGGATAACACAGTCCCTTGCATTTGCACCGGAAACCGAGTTTAGCGCATTCAAATAAAAAATTTCGTCAGCCCCAAGTTTCATTCATTTTCACTGTTTTTTACTCTTTGCCAAGTCCAAAACCTTGCTTTTTCCTGATTTTTCAATGCACAGGCAGGAAATTGCAAACGGTTTGCCGCAAACACTGCCCAATTCCACTGAATTGCCGAAAAAATTGAAAACAGGAGTTTTAGCTGACGCGCAGGAATATTGCATTTTTTCCTTGATGCGCTTTTGAATATTAGAGCTTAAAATAATTAGCTCTGCATTACCTTTTAAAATGTTTTTCTCTGACTGTTTGAAGCCAAATTTCACTGAACCGGTATCAACGGCCCTTCTGATTTCCTTGTTAGCATCAATTTCCGCCATAACAAAACCAATTATTATTCAAAAAAATTTTTCTTTTATTATTTGTTATAAATCTTCCAAACCAAATTTTTTTAATTGCTTCTGGTTTGCTATTCTTTTTTGTTTTTCCCTGTTTTCAAGTTGTCCATGACTAATTCAACAATTCCAGTGCCGACTTTTACAGGCTGGCCAACAATAATGTTTTCAACTACCCCGGCCAAGTTTTCGCTTTCCCCTCTGAAGCTTGCGTCAACAAGGTGTTTTACGGTTTCTTCAAAAGCTGCTCTTGCAAAAGGGCTTGTTTTTTCCCTGCTTATTCCTGTTCTTACAATTCCTTTTACTTCGCCGCTGTAGGTCATGAGGTCGGCCAAAAGCATCAGGTGCCTGATGTCAATTGCAATCTTGTTGTCCTTGAATGTTTTCTGCAATTCGTTTACAATGAGGGTTCTGGCGGCTTCAATTCCAAGCACGAGGCCGGTTTCCATAATGTCGTTTGTTGTTAATCTTGTTGGGTCAATTTCTTCAAGCTTCAAAACTCCTTTCAGGTTGGAGCCCGAGGTTTTTATTACAAATTCTTTGCCTTCTTCGGTAACCAAAACTTTTTCAATTCCTTTTATCCCCTGCACTCTTGAATTCATAAGCTTTAAAATCGCTTTCCTGATTTTGATGAGGGGTTCCCTCTTGAAATTTAATTCGACAACATTTTTTTTCTGGTGCGCTTCAAGTTTTATTCCTGATTTTATTCTTGCAATAATCTCTTTTTCGTCAAGGTAATGTTCCTTCAAGCACTTTTCATTCAGTTCAATGCAGATTGTGTTGTTTGCAAAATCCTCGTGCAAACTTGTAATGTCCTGCAATCTGACTTCAACCAGTTTGTTTGCAAATTTAATCGCTTTTTCCCTGTCCTTGTTTAAGGGTGCGTTCAAAAAAATTGTCATTGTAGGGTATTTTGACTTGCTTCTTCCATCAACAATTTCTTCCACTCTTTGTATTCCTGAGCCAACGCTAACTTCTGCAGCTCCCGCATAGTGTTTTGTCCTCAAGGTTAACTGTGTTCCAGGTTCTCCAATGCTTTGCGCTGCAACAATTCCCACTGCTTCTCCGGCTTCCACAATCAGATCGGAAAATTTTATCTTTATCCTTTCAATTAATGCTTCGACTTTTTGCTTGCTCAATTTTTCCCTTTCAGCAATAAACGCAATTTGCGCCATTACCCAATAAGGCAGGGGTTGTTCTTCCCAGTCCTCTTTTTTGGCATTCGGAATTTCCCTGTCATTGCCTTTTTTTTCCTTTGCTTTCGAAGCCGCGGATTCTTTTTCTTTGCCCTCGGCTTTTTCTTCGTTTTCCTCTTCCCCGCTGAGATCGTCCCTGTCTTTTCCCTTTCGCATTTCAGCGTCTTCTAGCTTGTCAAGCTCTTCTTCTTCAAGAATTTCAACATCTTCTTTTTTGCCTTTTGCCATGCAATCACTTTATAAAATCAAATTTAATCCTATTTTTTTTTCTCCGTATTCATTCTCACGAATTCCATGTCAATGTCAAGAGTTTTTCCCTTTACTGTTTTCTGCGGGAACACTCCGTCTTCGCCGTAATTGTACTGCACAATGTTTTTCGAGGCAGTCCTTACAGTGTTGTCATTGTTCACCAGCAAATCTTTAAGGCTGTTTGCAAGCCTTCTGTACAAGTACCCTGAAACCTTTGTGGAAACACCAGTGTCAACTTCGCCCTGCCTTCCGCCCATGCTGTGATAAAAATATTCAACTGCATCCATTCCCTTGATGAAATTGCTTTTTACAAAGCCCCCTGCGAATAATCCAACATCGCCCCTGTAATTCAATGGAATGAGCCTTGAAGTAAATCCCCGTTTTGGCCTTCCTGACCTTACTGCGACCTGGCCCCAGAATCCTGAAATGTTCATGAGGTTTATGCTTCCGCCCCGGCCTCCGCTTAATATCATGGCAATGCTGTTCAATTTTAGGGAACCCTCCAAAACAGGCCCTAATTTTTCTTTCATAATTTCTTTTTCCAATGTGCTTTTTCCTTCACTTGCGGCTTGCATCATGTATATTTCAAAGCTTTCATCAAGATTTTTTCCGGGGATGCACTCCAGATTGCCCTTTTTGTATTTTTGCACAAAGACATCGGCTTTTGCAATTGTTTCCTTGAAAATCTTTTCCTTTTCTTTTTCAATATGCTCGCTTACTTCGTATTCATCAAGGCCGACAGTCATTCCTTTTTTTGTAAGCAAATCGCTTACTATTTTTGAGGCGCCGGCATAAAAATTTTCAATTACTTCGCTGGGATAATGCCTTGCAAGCGCATCCACAAGCTTTCCTGTTCCTTCTCCAAGAGATTCTTTGTCAATTACCCCGGCAACAAGCTTTCCGTCAACAATTTTCAAATAGGCATCATACTTGCACTTGTCTTTTGTGCATTCATTGCAGATTCCTGTTTTTCTCAGAATATTGCAGGTAAATGTTTTGTATTCCAGATTCAGGTCTTTTGGCAGCAATTGGCTGAAAATTAATTTTCCAGAATACTTTTTTCCCCTGTCAGGCTTTGGAATTTCTTTTAACCCGATTTCATAAAAATATGCCATTGCATTTTCTCTTGTGAATTCCATTAAATTTGTTGTTAATGCAAACAAGCCTGTAATCCCATCTTCAGCCAAAACAATTATTGGAGCGCCGTATCTTGGCGAAATAACCTGGTTTCTTGCAAACATTAATTCTAATGCTTCTGTTTTTCCCTCTTCTGTCTGCGGGATGTGCAGGTTCATTTCATCTCCATCAAAATCAGCATTGTATGGCTTGCAGACAACCGGGTTCATTCTAAATGTCCTTCCGGGCATTATTCTTGCTTTGTGGGCCAGCATGCTTAGCCTGTGCAATGACGGCTGCCTGTTGAACAATACAACATCTCCGTCCATTAATTTTCTTTCCACTTTGAAGCCGACATCAATTTCGTCAATTGCTTCCTGCTTGTTTGCTTCATCAATTTTTTTTCTAGTTTCATTCGGCCTTATAAGGTAAACAAAGTTATTCGTGTTTTTTACGAGATTCTGAATTTCTTTTTTGTTCCATTCAGTAACCATTTCCGGGACAGTCAATTCATTGGCAATTTCCTGTGGAATTCCAACTTCGCTGAGAAGAAGATAGGGGTCCGGCGTAATTGTGCTTCTTGCCGCAAAATTCACTCTTTTTCCGGTCAGATTGTGCCTGAACCTTCCTTTTTTTCCCTTTAATCTCTGTACAAGAGTCCTTAAAGCACGCCCGCTTCTGTGCTTTGCAGGCGGGACTCCCGCAGTATTGTTGTCAAAATAGGTTGTCACATGATATTGCAGCAAATCCCATAAGTCTTCAATAATTAATTGCGGGGCTCCGGCATCAATATTGTCTTTCAGGCGCAGGTTGATTCTTATAATGTCAACAAGCTTGTGAGTCAAATCGTCTTCGGATTTAATTCCGGATTCGAGAGTAATGCTTGGCCTTATGGTTACAGGCGGAATAGGCATTACTGTTAAAACAAACCATTCCGGCCTGATTGTGTCCTGTTTGTAGCCAAACAATTCCAAATCATTGTCAGGAATTTTTTCCATCCATTCCCTTATTTGCGTCGGATAAATCCTTTCCTTGTTATAAAAAAAGTTTGTTGGCTTGTCAAGCATCACAATGCCTTTTTCCGCTTTGCAATGCGGGCATTTTTTTATTTTGCGCGCTTTTGCAGTAATTTTTTTTCCAATCATTTCGCCATTCTGGAGAGTAAGCATTTTCCTGTAATATTCCAGCTTATCATCAGGCAAAGCAGCTCTGCTGCATTCTTTGCAGGTGGCATGCATTAATTGCTCCACTCTTTTGCTGAATTCCGAATGCAGAACAGGCCTTATCAATTCAAGGCTTCCAAAGTGGCCAGGGCATTGCTTCATTTTTTGCCCGCAGGTTTTGCATCTTAAACCCGGGTTAATTATTCCCAGGTGCGGGTCCATTAACCCTCCTTCCATTGGATAGCCGTCTTTGTCATAAGTGTCAGGAGTCTTTATTTCAAGCGCAGACATTTTCCTGAACATTGCAGGATTCATGACATGGAACTGGATTGAAGAAATTCTTTTTACAAGCATTTTTCACACCATCAATTTTTTTTGTTTTTTCAAGATTGTTTTTTCTCTTTTTTTTAAAAAGAGAAAAGGCTTAGACTTTGTCAGTAATATTTAATTTTGGCATTATTCCAAGCGCCTTTAATTCATCAAGCAATAACTTGAATCCATAGCTCATTTCAACGGGATAAACTTTGCTGCCTTCGCAGATTGGGCAGTATTTTTTGTTTCTTATCAGATCGTGGATTGCAATTACCCCGCATTTTTCGCATACTAATTCCACTGCTTTGTCTGAATCTTCAATGAATTTTTCGTGCAAAAGCATTGCTGCCCCGTGCCCCACAAGAGTTTCTCCTTCCATTTCTCCAAACCTTAATCCGCCTTCTTTTTCCTTTCCTTCAGTCGGCTGCCTTGTCAATATTTGCACAGGCCCTCTTGCCCTTGCCTGCATTTTGTGTGCAACCATGTGAAATAATCTTCTGTAAGCGCATATTCCAACAAAAATTTCCCCTCCAAGCCTTTGGCCTGTTACTCCGTCATAAAAAACTTCTTTGCCATCATTCCTGAAACCGTGCTGTTTTAGCATTTCTTCAAGTTCTTTTATTGGCATTGATTCAAACGGAGTGCCGTCAATTGTTTGGCCTGCCATTGCCCCTGTTTTGCCTCCAAGCATTTCCAGCAAGTGCCCCATTGTCATTCTGCTTGGAATGCTGTGAGGATTAAGAATCAAATCAGGCTTTATCCCGTCTGCAGTGAAAGGCATGTCTGCTTCTGGAAAAACAGCTCCTATTACCCCTTTTTGCCCGTGCCTGCTGCTTAATTTGTCCCCCATTTCCGGCTGCATTGTACTCCTAATTTTTATTTTTACAAGCTTGTTTGAATCCTCGTTTTCTGTTATAATAATGCTGTCCACAAATCCGGGTTTTCCTTTTCTTGTCGTAATGCTGCTTTCCCGTTTTTTTTCTTTTACAACTCCAAATTCTGAAACTTCTTCCAAAAATCTTGGCGGTGATGTTCTTCCTATTACAATTGACCGTTCGTCTGCCCAAGATTCAATTTCTGCTAATCCATCAGAACCCAAGTTTTTGTATAATGCTTCCTGCAGGTAACCGATTGTTTCTTCTGTTGGAATTTCAAATTTGTCTGTTTGCCCGCCAGGATACCTGTTTTCAGAACCTTCATACATTCTAAAATAAGAGCTTCTTGCAAGGCCTCTTTCTAAAGAACCTTGGTTCAAAACAAGGGCATCCATTGTGTTGAAGCCATAAAATGGCATTATTGCAACTACAAAATTCTGGCTCAGCGGCCTTTTTTCAAGTTCAATCAAAGAATTTGTCCTGCTTGAAACAAGTTCTTTCTGGGGATAGTGCAGTAGGAATCCTTCTGTGTCTGTTCTCAGGTTATAATTTATTCCGTTTATTCCCATTGCCTGTTTGAACATTTTTGCCCCGTGCAATACTTTTCCAGCCATGTTGTGCTGCAAGTAAGGAACCATGGAAGAAATCAGGCTCAAAATTGCAATGGAACTTATTTCAAGGTGAGTGTGCTCTTTTGTCAAGTCTTCGGGTTTTAATGCAATCAGCGAATTTTCTTCTTCTTCCGAATCAAGGTATTCAATTACCCCTTGTTTCTGCAAATCCTGCCAAATTATTTTTCCGTTTTTTAAATCCCTCAAATGCTCTTCTGCCAATTTTGGCTTGCTGTCTTCAACAACAATCAATGGCCTTTGCACTCTTCCGGCATCAGTATTAAGATAAAGCTCGTTTGTATCGGCATGATACGCAATGTTTACCAAGGGGCTTATTTTGTTTGTTCTCCTTGCATTAATTAATTCTTCAGTCAATGCTTTCGGAGAATCGTGAAATCCAATCAGCCTTCCATTAATATAAATTTTTGCAGCTTTTCCAGTTCCAACCATAAAAACACCATTTTTTAAAATTGCCTTGCAAGGCTTTTAGAGTTTTCTCATTTTTACTCCTTTTTTGTTCAACAATTCTTCAATCGGCTTGTCATCGGCATCAGTGGTAACCTCTGCCATTAGGCACAAATTTTTTACTAACCCGCACATTGGCCCGTCAGGAGTTTCAATCGGGTCAAGCCTTCCCCAGTGGGTTCCATGAACATCTCTTGCTTCGTACAATTCCCTGTTTTTGTTCAAAGGGCTTTTTACTTTTCTCAAATCCGTCAACGGGCTCAAATAATTCACCCTGTCCATAAACTTGCTTACTCCTGTTGCCCGTCCAATCCAATTGCCAGTGCTCATTGCAAATCTTATTCTTTCGCTTATTGCGCCCGGCCTTACGATAGTTGCAATGTTCAATTTTCTTCTTCTTGTAATTGTCCTGTCAATCTGGAATCTCAAGTCCTTGATAAAATATTTGAAACTGTACCTGAACAAGTGCTCCATTAGTTTTCCGCTCAATTCAAGCCTCTTGTTTGCATAATGGTCCTTGTCATCCTCGCTTCTTAAGCCATAATATTTTTCAATTGCTTTTGTAGCCATCATTGTCAAATAGTATGCTTTTGCAAGCCTGTCGGTTTTTTTCTGGCCAATATGCGGCAATAGGAAAGCGTCAATTACTTCTCTTGCCCTTCTCAATCTGTAATCAACTACTTGCCCCGGAGCAACATATTTTCCTATTCTGTCAAGGGCTTCTTCTTCTGTTTTTGCCATTGTGTTCTGCCAATTCAAGAGCACGTCATTTTCAATTTCTTTTTCTTCAGGAAAGGCATCCTGGATTTCCCTCAGGAAGACAAGCCCAAGCGCTTTTAATAAAACAAATAATTTTAATTTTCTTGGAGAAGCTGGGAATGTAACATAAATCATTCCATCTGTGTGCCTTGCAACCCTGACTCTTCCCTTGAAAGCCCCTTTTGTTGAAATTACTTCGGCTGCAACTCCTTTTGGAATTTCAGAAATCAAGACTCTGTCGCTTGCAAGGACTTCCTGTGTCATCAGGGCTTTTTCGCTTCCATTTATTATGAAATAGCCGCCAAAATCCTTTGGGTCTTCGCCCATTTCTATCAGTTCATCTTCTGTTTTTCCGTTCAGCCAGCATAATTTTGATTTCACCATTATTGGCAAATCCCCAATGTATGCTTTTCTCGTGTCCTGTTCAACATCTCTTCTGAATAATTTCATTGTAAGCGAAATTTTTCCCGCATAAGTCCGGTTTCTGATTCTGGCTTCCATTGGAAAAAAACTTGACCTCGGGCTTCCGTCAGCTTCTGTGATTGACGGCTTTGAAATTTCAATGTTGGACAATTCGATTTTTACTTCCTCTATTTTTGGAATAATTTCCTTGTTTTCATCTACAATTTCGTTTAACTTTTGGTCAACAAACTGGTTGAAGGAATCAATTTCCATTTGGGCAAAATTCCTATTCTTAAAATAAGCTTCAACAAGCTCCCAGTTTCGCATCAAAATTACCTTCAATTTTTTTCAGACTACGCGCCTGTAATAAACAGCTTTTCCCGCAGTAGGGGAAATTCTGACAATCTTTATAATATCGTCTTTTTCCGCTTTCAGGTTTTTAATCGCCGGGTCAGAGCTTAGAATCTGTGGCAGTTGTTCAATCCCAAAACCAGTTTTTTTAAGCAATTCCCCTATGTCACTTCTTGACAACAGGGCATGCTTTGGAACTAAAAAGTTTTCAATTGTTTCAGAAATCAATTGGACCACTCTTTTGGAGAACGCGAATTTTTGCCACTAACGAATAGAGCCGAATAAAAATGGTTTTTTTTAGTGAACTATTGTCAAAGGCATCACAAACCAATGCTCACACTCGGGCAAAAAATGCCGAATAATGAATTAAGTCTTATATCTAGGGTAAATTTTTATTAATTTAATGACAGAAACGAATTTAAATATTGCGTGTTAAAGCCCTATTGGAAAATAGGGGAATTATCCGCCGCAACGCGTTCCTTCCGGAATAATAACCTTGCTTATAAGCGGCCCGGATATTGCTTTTTGGTTCCAAAAAAAATCAACCTGCCCCCCTGTTTGCCCGTTAACGCAGACTAATTTGTTTTTAACGCCTTCAAAAATCTCTGTAACCTTGTTTACTGTGAAAGGCGAATCCGAAATATCCAATGCCCCATTTTGAGAATTAATTGTTGATTTTCCACCTCCTTCTCCCAGAGAACTTGAATTCAAAGAATAAAATTCTGAAGGCGCTGTACAGCTTTTTTTTAAGGTCAAAGTAAGGCCATTTGGAATAAACAGCAAAGCATCCAAGTACATTGCTTTGTTGTCAGGAACAATTGTATTTTGCCATGCTAATCCATATGTTGGAGTGTGGCAAGTGCTTTCAACAGAATCCATTTTTGCATCGGGCCTTTCGAATACATTGTTTCCGGTTAAATCCTGGCAACTGTCATTGGGAGTTTCTGAACTGAAAATATTCCAATTTGTAAAACTGTCCAATTCTCCAATTGCGGTTCCACTGTTATCTATTATATAATAATCAAGAATTGCCTTGTTGCTTGCAGAAATCACTTTGCTTGCAATCGGCATTGCCTTGTTTGGCAGGAATTGTATTTTCCTTGGCTGGAATGTGTCAGCATCAAATTCTACCCTCAAAAGCATTCCTCGCATGTCGCTATAGCCGTTTATTGTCGCAAAATCCCGAATCTGTGAAACCTCAACTGTTTTGCTTCCCTGTGTGAGATCGCTTGTTTTTATTTCGTCTCCGAGCAGCAGGCTTTCAGAAGAAACAAATTTTGTTCCATATTCGGAATTGTATCGCCCGCTGTTCTGGTTGTCCATTCCAATTGCACTGTCAATCGCCATATGATAAAAAGGGCTGTCAAATTCCGGGCCTTCTGTTTTTGCCATTATTATTTTTATTTTTGCCACTGCTGTTCCTGCATTGTCAAAGAAAATCCAGTTTCCAAATTCTGGGGCGAATTCTGTTTGAATGCTGACATGGTATAATCCTGCATCTATTCTCTTGTTAATTGTCAATCCTTCCGGAGTAGTCATAGTGCTAATGTTTGTTCCGTCAATTATAACCTGAAAATTTGAAGCATTCTTGAAATAATTGTCCCAGCGTTCTGAAGAATTTGTCAGGAACCATGGAGGCGTGTCCATAAAGCCCCCGGTTTGCTGGGCATAGTTTACAAAATCAGTCCTGAATTTTTGTGAATAAATGTCTTCTATAAGATAAGCGTCAAAGCTTGTCAGTTTTTGCACTTCCTTGTTGTGATTTGCAATTTCCCCCGTGCTTTTTCCCCATTCTGAAAGCTTGCGAAGCTTTTGCAGCAATTCCATGTAAAATTGCGCCTGGTCGCAATAAATCCATTCAGGGTCATCAAGGTCGCAATTTGTTTCCGTAATCCCTGTTTTTGTTGTTTCATTATGCCATTTCCAGCTGAATTTTACTTTTGGCACTCCACTGCTTGTGCCTGTTGCTCCAGTCAGTTCTTCAAGGCTGCATTCTGCTTGGCTGCCTGAAACAATTCTCAACTGGAATTTTTGAGTTGCTGTCGGAAGAATTGATGTCAAAAGCATTTGCGCAAGCCGAGTTCCGCCCGCGTCTCCCCCAAAAGATTCTGCAAGCCCGCCTGTTGCGTTTGCTGCATAAGCATATAATTCGGCTGTATCATTGGCCACAGAATTTTGGGCATAATAACTGGAAAATGCGCTGAACATATTGGTTGCAATATTATCCCTTGTATTGTGGTTTATTGGATAACCATAAAAGAAAAATAATTTTGCATTTTTTGAGTTTGCCACGTTTATTGCTGCGTCAACAAAAGGAATTTCATTGTTTATGTTTCCTGAATTTTCAGTTCCCTGTGCATCAAGCCTCCATTGGGGAACACAGTTTGTAACCTGTTCGTAATTGTTAATGCATCTTTTTCCTGTCGGGTCATTGTCCACTACAGCCACAATTATTCTGTTGTATTTTTCTCCTTCTGGCGGAGTTAAAAATGCTCCGGGGTTTGCAATTTGGCCTAGTGGAATTTCTTTTTCCATCACCTCTTTTATTGCTGGGCCCCAGGATTCGCTGTTATGGTCATAACCGCCGTTTGTTTGCCCTGGGTTTGGAGAACTCAATATTCCTTGCCAGTTGCCGTTTGTTCCGTCTGTGTCAACATTCAAGTCAATTGTTGTCCCGCATTCTTGAATCCAAGGGGCTATATTGTTTTTTGGGTTTCCAATGGGGTAAATTCTTGTCCTTACTTCAAAACCCAGGTTGATTAATTCTTGCCTTGCATCTTTTATTTTTGGGCAGAGTTGTTCCCATACTTTGCCCATGCTTCTTGAAGTGTCAACTGCAAACATTAGGTCAATGTGGCGTGAAAGCTTGCTGTAATTCGGCGGGGTTGCGTATATTTTTGATTTTGAGTCAAAAGAAACATTTGAATAATTGTTTCCGTTTCTGAAAAAAACCTGTGCTTCCCTGCTGTTGCTTGTGTTTGAAACAACAAAAAATTGCTCTCCCTGGCCTGCCAGTGAATCCGGTATTCCGGCTATTTCCTGTGTTTCTCCGTTTGTTAGAATTTCTTTTGAATCAATGTTCCTTGTGCCTGCTGGAACAATATTGCTTCCGTCAAGCTTGTATGCTTTGACTGTTGCATAAACACTGATTTTGTTTGCAAAAGTTGTTGCCTGCTGTGAATAAAGAGCCGGGCTTACAAGGTCTGTGTATCTGAGCAGGCTGAATTCAAAATTGCTTTTTTTTAATTCAAAATCAATGTTTTCCCTGTCTTCTTTTTTTGGCGCCATCATTGCCTTGATTTGGTTGTCTGCCCCGTCTGCAAAAACAATGATTTCGTTTGAAGAACTGGTTGTGGAAATATTAACTGCCTGAGTAGCCCGGCCGAAAATAGTTCTTGGGTTTGCTGGGTCGTCGGCATAATCAAATATGCTCGTGCTGACTGTAACACCAAGGTCTTGCACAATTCCGTTTGACGGGTTAAAACTGGATTGCCCTGTCTGGGTTGTAGTGTCGCCTGCAGTGAAACTCCATGTAAAGTTGATTGGAGTGTTTCTTTTTCCAAGTGCTATTGGCGCGTCAATTGTGTTTTGCCCGATTTTTGCTTCGGGGTATTTGCTGTTGCTTGTTGCAGCAGCGCAGGCGTTTGAAATAGTTCCTGTGTCTGCATTGTCTTTTACATTGTATTCGAATTTTGGTTTTCCTGTTTCCTTGTCTATTATTGTAAAACAGCCTATTTCTTTTGCAGTGTCTGCAAATGTTGCATAAATCATTGCAACTGGCACTTTTGTGTTTTCTCCTTCAAGGCTTGCTTTTAGTATTATCGGGTATTCTCCCTGGATTCCTCTGCTTGAACCGATTATTATTTTTCTTGTTTTTCCGGGGGCTATTGTTGCAGAGCCGAGTATTGCCATTGCTGGTTTTTCAGGTGATTCTCCGGAAGCAAGTTCAATGGTTATGCTTTTTGTGCAGTCAGGAGTGTTTGCCACTGAAATGCTTGCTTCTTTGAATTGGTCTGTTCTTACTGGTTCAAGAGTGAATTTTTTTGCTGCCAATGAAGGCGAGTCTTCCAAAACAGATTCATTGCCAATTTGTATGCACTTATAATTCTGGTTTATTGCAGCAGAGCCAATTGCAGTGGTTAAGGCTATTTCTTTTTCAGCTTTTCTGTAATTCGCTTTTTCAGCTCTTAATTTTATTTTTGTTAATCCTGCCAAATCGCTTGTTGTAATTGTCATTATAAAAGAGCCGTTTGCTTCAGTGTTCCGCGAATATGCTCCTATTGGCTCGCTGTTATCAGCTCTTCTTAGCGTTATTCTGGCGCCAGCTATTAGCTTTGTGTTGTCTTGTGCGTCAATTATGACTCCGCTGATTTGGATTGTTGGTTCTGTCAGTACAATTGAGTCTGGAGGCGCGAGTATTTCAAGTTCTCCTGCTGGCACTATTTTTATTGGCGCTTCATAGTGTGCGCCTGTGTCTGTTATTGGCGTGTTTCCCTGCAATAAGTCTCCAATTATTTTTGTGAAATTGGTTTCTTGCAATGGAATTATTTCTATTGGGCCGAATTCTTTGCTTGAAATTTCCTCGTTTTTAAAAAATGTTGGTTTTTCAAATGCAATTATCGGCCCTTGGCCTGTGATTGTCCCGACTTTTAAATCAAGCGGGTGTGCAGAATCAATTGTGCCTGTTGTCGCATCAATGTTTTGCACTTGCAATTTTGCATTTATTATGTCGTTTCTTGTGCAATTTTTTACTAAATAATTGAAATTGTAATTCGTGCCTTTTGCCAGTTCTATTGGCGAACCTGCTGTTCCCGGCATTGTTACCGGGTTTCCCTGCTGGTCTTTCAGGTTGATTGCCCAGGCGAAACCGTTTGCATTGCAGGAAGCTTCTCCGATTCTGTAAATAATTTTTTTTGGCGCTGATTCAAAATCAACATTGCTTATTTTTGCTTTTGCAATTGCCCTGAATTCTATTTCTGTTCCTGCTGGCAAATCGTTTTCAATTTTTATTTTTGCAATTATTGGAATTACCCCTCTTTTAAGGGAATTCCAGCTTATCACGGCTTGTTTTTCATTTGTATGGTCTGCTTCATTGTCAGCAGTGCAATTTTCAGGTGCTGCATACAAGCTGGCGGCATCATAGCATTTGGAATATTCTATTGAATCATATTTTGGAACATTTACATTCATTATTTTGATTCTCCAGCCAGTGCCGGGGAATATTGCCTGTTCTTCCGGCCCCACGCTTATGTGCATGAAAATATTGTTGTAATCAACGTTTTTTGCCGGCAAAATCAAATTGAATTTTGCATAATAAAATTTTATGCTTGTTGAAGAATCAATTTTGTCTATTTTTGCATTGCAAAATTCGTCTGTGCACAATTTTTTGAATTCCACGATTATTTTTCCGTCAGCAGGATAGGAATCTTCCGGGTCTAATTCAATGGTTGCTGTTGTTTTCGTGTTTCTTATTATTGGCATTGCCTGGCTTGTTCCCGGCAAAAACCCTTCTTTTGTTGCTGTTGCATAAACCCTGGTGCCTGCTTTTATTGGCTGGGATTCACAGGCGCCCTGTGCATCTGTTGTGCAGGTTGAAACAACCTGTTTTGTTTCCGCATCAATATAGCTTACTGTAGCACCCATTATTTTTGTGTTTGTGCTGGAATCTTTTACTGTTATTTCAGCTGTCCCTTCCCCTGTTACCAGTTTGATGTTTACAAACCCTGTTTTTCCGGTTTCCACTCTTATTCCCGCTTCGCCATGCTGGCTTCCCGATGTTACTTTGAGATTATAGTCTCCTGCTTCCAGGCGTGTAAACAGCACGTTTCCATCATTGTCTGTCAGGCTTTTTGGATAATTTAATATTAATCCAGGAATGTTTTTGTTGTAAAGCAATACTTCCGCATTTTTTATGCTGGTGTTTTCCTCGTCAAACACATGCACTAATATTTGGCTGTAATTCTGGGGATTGTTTGTTATTGCAGTCAATTGTATTGCAACCGGTTCAGCATCATCAATGCTTTTCAATGGAATTCCTGAAAAAGTCCTTGTAATATAACCGTCTTTGCTTATTGCCACATCATATGTTTTTGTCTTGTCAGCTGTTTTTGAATACAAGCCATCTGCATCGCTTTCCGCACTGTCAAACGGAGTGTTTCCCAAAAACACGATTATTTTTGCCCCTATAACAGGCTGGCCTGAATTTGCGTCTTTTATAAGTATAAAAATCTTTTTTTGGTTTTCTATTGAAATTGGAGCGCCTAATTTTATTTCCGCGCTTGCAGTATCGTCTGCTTGCACATCAATGTCATCGGAAATCCCGTTTCTTCCGTCGTCAGTTGTTGCACTTACTTTGTAGCTTCCAGGGGAAACATTTTCAAACAAATAGTCTCCTGAGCTTGATGTTGTCCCGCTGTCTGTTTCAGTGTCTCCGTTTTTAAGAAGCCGTAATGTTGCATCTGCAACAGGCCCAATAGTGTCTGTTACTGTTATTTCTATGTTTCCTTTTTTCTTGTACATTCTTACTGTATCGTTTTCTTTGGTGAACCTGAATCCTGATATTGTTTCATAGCCTTCTGATGAAAATTCTCCTGTCAGTGTCCCGCAGTTTTCCGGCGGTTCTATTCCTGTCATTTCTCCGTTTGTTGTTTCTTTCCTGCCTGGGGGAGTGCCTGAGCCTGAACAATGGAATATTGCAGTGACTTTTGAAGAAACAGCATTGTTTGTTTCAGAGTCAATTATTGACACGCTGAATTTTTTTAGCGGGGGAGGCTGTGATTTTTTTAAAGTTATTCTTGCAGGTGTTTTTGAGGACAAAGTAATGTCCTGGTCTTTTTTTGGGTCAAAGCCTGTTTTTTCCGCGCTTATTTTTGCATCAAGATTGTCCTGGGGAATTTCAATTGCAGCTTCCCCGTTTGCATCAGTGCTTGCGTTTAATTCTTTGTCCAAAAAGCTTATTGTGAGAGTTGCCCCCAAAATTTTTGCATTGCTTTCGTCTGTAACAATTATTTTTGCATTTAAGCTGCTTGGCTGGAAAAGGATTCCGCCTGCAACAAACCAGAAAAGCAAGGCAATTATTGCAATCAGGATTATAATAAACAATGCAAAGCTTGGCATTACCTTGTCAATAGGGTCTATTATTTTGTAAACAGGGATTGCCTTTTCTATCTGGTCAAGCACTCCGTAATACTTGTCTTCAAAAAAATAGTAAAAATTTTTTAATTTTTCTGCAATTCCCAAGTTTATCACTTTGTTTTTTTTATTCAAATTTTTTTTTAGCGTGCTTTTTATTATACTGCAATTCTTGTTTATAATTGTGCCATTTTTAAAATTGCCTAG